>JBEQLC010000056.1:0-9236 GCA_040326175.1 Desulfobacteria bacterium
TGATTATTTCGGTCTCGTGTCAGGTAAAGAAAAGGACAAGTTTTCCGCTTCCGGACTGACGCCTGTCAAGAGTGACCTAGTGAATGCGCCTTATGTCCAGGAGTTTCCGCTGGTCCTGGAGTGCACCGTATTGCATACCCTTGAAATAGGACTACACACTCAGTTCGTTGGAGAAATCATAGATGTCAAAGCGGATGAAGCCGTACTCGGAAAGAAAGGGCTTCCTGATATAGAAAAGGTGGGCCCCTGTCTGTATGCACCTGAGAGTCGCGGTTATTATGGGGTTGGTGAGTATCTTGGGAAAGCCTTCTCCATAGGAAAAGGGATTTAGAGTGATGCTCGTGGCTCTTATGGCTTCCGCCCTCGTTCATTTGCCCAACCTCCAAGGCTACGGAGGTTGGAGGAATACTTGGGTCGACCGGACAAAACAGTTTGTGTCCATCTGCTTGCCCGATGAAATGCGAACCATATTTCACCGGGGCGTGTGTCTGTGGCTAAACCCTCACTTGGATAACGGAACATTGTTCTGACAATCACTATAGCGGAGAACAAAACAGGGGGAGAAGATGTCTATGATGATCCCTAACCTGGAAGGGTATTTCAGAGAATTTGTGCCCACGAGGGATGCCACACTGTTGGCACTGGAAGAAGAAGCCCGACAGCAAGAAATACCCATAATAGGGCCGGTGGTGGGTGAACTGCTGTACGTATTAGCCCTGGCCTCACAAGCAAGGCAAATATTGGAACTCGGAACGGCGACCGGATACTCGGCCATCTATCTTGCCAGGGCATGTGAGGTTTCTGAGGGGCGGGTTGTTACTCTGGAAAGAGATGAAAGCATGGCAAGAAGGGCTAAGGCCAATTTTCAGGAAGCAGGAGTGGAACACCGGATAGAAATTATAGTGGGAGACGCCCTCCAAGAGATGGAAAAAATGAGCGGTCCCTTTGATTTTATCTTCATGGACATTGACAAGGAGAACTATTTCCACGCTTTGCCTTATTGCCAGAAGCTTCTTAGAAGTGGCGGGCTCCTTGTGGCCGATAACGTGGGCTTTGAAGGCGCCGACAGTTTCAACCAGGCCGTGGCCGACCACCCCGAATGGAGAACCGTGCACCTCCTTTGTCTTCTTCCTCTCCATTCGCCGGAACAAGATGGGTTGTGTCTGGCCCTTCGTGTCTGAACCGCAATAGCGAGCGCATTCCCCGTCCGCCTCAGGCGGACTGCGTGGTTAGCGAGCGAATCTAAGAATAGCACACTTCCTTACGGTCGGCGCGAAGCACTGCCGCAAGGCAGAACATTCCCTGCAGCTTGCTGCAGGGTTCTTCAATATGAAAGATGGATTGTCCCGCAAAATGTTACATGATTTCAGATCGTTACGTAGATGCCCCGGGGCCGATGGTGCGTCATAGACCCAAGATCTTGCTACTGCCGATTCTCGGAATGGAGGCAAAAAGAAGATGACGAGGGTCATTTTATGTGGTATGCGCTTCCAAAGTATTGAACCATGGGAGCGGACAAAGAACCGATCATGATAAAAGGACGCATAGTGGGGACGGGTTCTACAACACCCAAGAGAATCCTGACAAATAAGGAGCTTGAAACCATAGTAGATACGACCGATGAATGGATCATACGCCGGACAGGGATCAAAGAGCGTCGCATCTCTTCAAACGGGCACGGCGAGAACACCTCGGATCTGTCCACGAGTGCGTCTCTAAAAGCCTTGGAAATGGCGGGCATCTCGCCCGATAGCCTCGACATGATCGTGATAGGCACGGTCACAGCTGACCGTCAGTTTCCTTCGGCAGCCTGTATGGTACAAAAGGCGCTCAATGCGAGCAAGGCTGTTGCCTTTGATATCTCTGCGGGATGCTCAGGTTTCCTTTATGCCTTGTCCGTGGCAAATAACGCGATTGCTGCGGGGAACTGTCAAAATGCTCTGGTCATTGGAGCCGAAGTTCTTTCCCCCGTGACCAACTGGGAAGACCGAACCACATGTGTGTTGCTGGGGGATGGTGCTGGAGCGGTGGTTCTGACCCCCACTACCGGCGATGATGGGATTCTCTCAACCCATCTGGAGTCTGATGGGAGCTTTTGGGATCTCCTCTATAGCACCGAGGGGTATCCCAAGGTCCCTGAAATCCTTGATACGGTTGAGCCAAAGCCCTACTATCTCAAGATGGAAGGAAACCGCCTTTTCAAGAAAGCAGTCTCCTGTCTATCCGACATTGCCGCCTCTGCCCTGGCGCATCATGGCCTTTCAGGCGAGGACATAACACTCATGGTGCCACATCAGGCCAACCTGAGGATTATCCGGGCCGCAGCAGAAAAGCTTTCCATACCCATGGAAAAGGTCTACACCAACATCGAAAAATATGGAAACACTTCGTCTGCCTCCATCCCCATAGCCCTTGACGAGGCCAACCGGGAAGGCTTGTTAAAGCCGGGTGACTTCATGCTCATGGTCACCTTCGGAGCAGGTTTAACCTGGGGGGCATCAGTCGTCAATTGGTCTTCATAGAACTGTCCTTCACATTACCAGATACCTGGGCAGAATGAATCGGTGGTTCTATCTCAAGGCTGCGAAGAAGACTCTTTGTTTTGACGCCTAATCCTGATGATCTCGTAAAAAGTCATCAGGAGGACGGCAAGGTAAAAAGCTCCAGATGCAAGGCGCGCAAATCTTGAGGAGTGAGGCGTACGTATGGTACGTCGCAACGACGAAAGATGCAGCGCAACACCGCAGATGGACTTTTTACGAAGCCGTCAATCCTGATTCTTGATGGATATTTCATATGCCTAGCCGCCTGGAAATCACCCTGAAACCGGATCTTTTTGACGCTGAAGGGGCTGCTATTTGCAGGAAGGCGAACGACTATTTTGGGTTAGGCGTTGAGTCGGTTCGCACTGTCTCCATTCTTACCTTCGATAGTGAACTCACAGCAGACCGGCTTGAAGCCATCCGAACCGAGATCTTTACGAATCCTGTCACTCAAGTCTCGTCTTATGAACCTCTGGTGATCGATTTCGACTGGGTGCTATGGGTGGGCTACCGGCCCGGTGTTCGCGATAACCCCGGAAGCACAGCTGAAGAAGCAGTGCAAGACCTTCTCGGCATCCGTTTGAAACCCGACGAGGCGATCTACACCTCAAAAAGGTATTGCCTGAAGGGCGGCAACCTCTCCTTTGACGATGCAGACCGCATCGCCAGAGAGCTTCTCGCCAATGATATCATTCAGGAATGGAGAGTCTTTTCGAAAGACGATTGGGATACAAAGACGGGGGTGGGGGTCATCATCCCGAAGGTTCGCCTTGATCACAAACCAACCGTGACCGTAATCCCGATTGATAGTGACAAAACACTCATGAGCGTCAGCAAAGAGCGTGGCCTCGCTCTGAACCCCAATGACGTCCCCACGATTCGGGCGTATTTTCTGAGAGAAGATGTGCTGGCACAGCGCCGGACCCTGGGTATTTCAGACCCTACCGATGTTGAGCTGGAATACATCTCCCAGGCCAGAAGCGATCACTGCAACCACAACACCTTTAAGGGCTTGTTCCACTACACCGACCTAAGCACACAAGAAACCCAGGTTGTGGACAACCTCTTTGAGACCTGTATCGAAGCACCCACTCTCGCTATTCAGAAGCAAAAGCCCTGGGTGATCTCCGTCCTTTGGGACAATGCCGGTATCGGCCGATTCAATGATGACTACTACTATGTCATTACCGGTGAAACCCACAACTCCCCGTCCAATATGGAGGCATACGGGGGTGCTATCACGGGAATCGTCGGAGTGTACCGTGATCCCATGGGAACCGGTAGGGGCTCCAAGCTTGTGATGGGGATGTACGGATACTGTGTGGGTCCGCGAGATTATCAGGGGGAGCTCAGGCCCCATCTTCATCCCAAACGTCTCTTGGACGGCGTCATCGAAGGGGTCCGCGACGGGGGAAACAAGAGCGGCATCCCCACGCCGTATGGACAGGTCTGGTTTCACGAGGGATACCTGGGGAAGTGTTTGGTGTTTGTCACGGCTATCGGTCTGATCCCATCGCAGATCAAAGGAGAGCCTGCTGAGGAGAAGAGAACCTCCCCCGGTGATCTGATCGTCATGTGCGGAGGCCGGGTGGGAAAAGACGGTATCCACGGTGTTACAGCCGCATCTGAGAGCTTTTCTCCCCATACCCCTGCAGGACATGTTCAGATTGGAGACCCTTATACGCAGAAAAAGATGCACGATTTTCTTCTGGAGGCGAGAGATCAGGGACTCATCGCCTTTATTACGGACAACGGCGGCGGCGGGCTCTCTTCATCTGTTGGAGAGTCGGCCCGCTTTAGCAACGGGTGTGTAGTAGAGCTGGAGAAGGTCCCTCTGAAATACGAGGGTCTGGACCAGTGGGAAATCTGGGTTTCAGAATCCCAGGAGCGTATGACAGTGGCCATCAAGCCGGAAGACTGGGCGCACTTTGAAGCGCTTTCGAAAAAACATGCAGTGGAGAGCACTGTGATCGGTCGCTACACGGACTCCGGCAGACTCAACATCACCTATGACGGCGAGACCTGCGCCAGTGTTGATATGGATTTTATGGCCTCGCAGTTTCCCCAGTGGACCTTTGAGGCGGAATGGACGCCTCCGGAAATGCGAGAGCTTCTGGAACCTGTGCTCACAGATCCGGATGATGCCTCTCGGTTGCTCCTGGATATTCTTGCCAGACCCAATATCTGTTCAAAAGAGTGGATAATCCGTCAGTATGACCACGAGGTGCAAGGGACAAGTGTTATCAAGCCCTTGGTCGGAAAGGGGCGCGACGTAAATAGTGATGCGGCAGTCATCCGGCCGGTTCTGGACTCCGTGAAAGGATTGGCCACATCCCAGGCCCTGCTGCCTACCTATTCCCAGATCGACACGTACCACATGTCAGCCTGCACAATCGACGAGGCTGTGCGGCGCGTGATAGCTGTGGGTGGTGACCCGGAGCGCATAGGTGGTGTGGATAATTTTTGCTGGCCCAACATACAATATGATCCGATCGACAACCCGGACGGCAAGTACAAAGCCGCCCAACTGGTCCGCGCCAACTGGGCCCTGAGGGATGTTTGCACGGCTTATGGGGTCCCGCTCCTTTCAGGA
Source organism: Desulfobacteria bacterium (assembly GCA_040326175.1). Lineage (GTDB taxonomy): Bacteria > Desulfobacterota > Desulfobacteria > Desulfobacterales. The sequence goes on from JBEQLC010000056.1 coordinate 5,137, forward strand.
AAGGACAGTATGTACGTAGACGGCTATCTCAAGGGCCGACATGGTGAGACACAAAAGGTCTCTGCTCTCCCTACGCTGCAGTTCTCCTGCAGCAGCGTCATTTCAGACGTGACCCGGTGTGTGACCATGGACTGCAAATTTGCCGGAGACCTTGTCTACGTGCTGGGCGAGACAAGAAACGAGTTGGGGGCTTCTGAGTATTACGAGCACTTTGGTCATGTGGGTCTTAATGTGCCTGAACTCCGGCCCGGGCCCTCCATGAAACTCTATGGGGCTTTGAGCAGGGCCATTGAGGAAGAGCTGGTGGCATCATGCCACGGTATCTATCGTGGGGGACTGGGTGTGCATCTGGCCCTGGTGGCCATGGGCGGCGGCCTGGGAATGGATATTGATCTTTCAATGGTACCAAGGTCGGACGCAGAGCATGACCGCATCATCCTCTATTCAGAGTCCCCTGGCCGATTCATTGTCACTGTTGCCCCTGAGCATCGTTCGTCGTTTGAGTCCTGTTTTGACGCGTTGCCACACGCCTGTGTTGGAACGGTCTCAAGCGGCCCCGATCTTGTTATCAACGGCCTGAAAGGAAAGCATATCATCGACATCCCGGTCTCGGAATTGAAGGGAGCCTGGAAGCGGCCCTTTGGAGGATTGATTTAAAAAGCAGCAGTATTAAGGTCCTCAGATGGATAGTCTGAAGTCCCCGGCAGTCCCCATGAATTCCAATACATCGGGACGGGGAATGCGCTCGGGGGTTCAGTTCAAACTGCTTGAATGAATGCAATGCAGGTGCACGGTCAACCTAATTAAGGTCTATATTATGTGCAGTGCTAATCCGAAATCCGAAATCCGAAATCCGAAATCCCAAGGGGATGTCCATGTCCTGGTCTTGACCGGTTACGGCCTGAATTGTGACTTTGAGACGGCATATGCGTTTGAACTGGCCGGGGCCGTGTCATCCCGTGTACACATCAATTCCCTTATCTCGGGAGAGCACTACCTGAAAGACTATGACATCCTTGTATTTGATGGGGGGTTTAGCTGGGGAGATGATCACGGGGCCGGCGTGATAGAAGCCGTGCGCTTCGGGTCAAGCCTTGGAGGGGCACTCCTCGAATTCATTGATGAGGGAAAGCTGGTCCTGGGAATCTGTAACGGATTTCAGGCCCTGGTGAACTTGGGGCTTCTTCCCGGCTTTGACGGGGACTACAAGAGGCGAGAAGTTGCTCTCACGTTTAACGATTGCGGAAACTTCAGGGATGATTGGGTGACCCTTCAAGGGAACCCGGATACTCCTTGTGTCTTTACCAAGGGGGCGACCAAAATAGAGCTGCCCATACGACACGGGGAAGGGAAATTCCATGCATCCCCTGAAGTGATCACACGCCTAGTCGATAATGGTCAGGTTGTTTTGCAGTATGCTTTGCCTGATGGCGGGGCCGCACAGGGAGAATTTCCGTACAATCCCAACGGCTCAGTCCATGACATCGCCGGTATATGTGACTCGACCGGCCGCGTCTTTGGTTTGATGCCCCACCCCGAGGCATTTAACCACTGGACAAACCATCCTGATTGGACCCGTATGAAAGAGGCCATGAAAAGGCGTGGTCAAACCACGCATCCCGGGTTGACAGCCGGTGTCCAGATCTTGAAAAATGGGGTGGACTACATAAAAAATAAGCATTAGCCAGCCCCAGAGAACTGCCTAAAACTCACGTCAGAATCAATAACGCCAAACGACCATCCTCCCACAGCCCCACCCACCTTCCAATGCTACCGAGTTTTCTTCCTTAGTTTTTCCGGGTTGCGCAAGGCATTCTCTGTGATCAAAATCAGTATTTCACCCGATTGAGTTTTAATTTTGATCTGATACGAAAATATACTTAGGGAGGTGGGCGATGTCACCAATTCAAGAGAGCTGGGAAACGGCGAAGTGCCCAATTTGTGCGCTTGGCGCAAGTGAGTGCAGTGATCGCCGCGACTGTCAGTACAAGGAGCTTGGTCCGGCGACCACACGTCTATTTAACTGTAAACGTTGCACTCAGTTTGTAGCCACCACTGCTGCATTGGGCGATCTCGACTCGAGCCATTGGTTTCGGGATAATCATGAGGCCATTTCTCGTGGCATATGGCGATACTATGAGTTCACAGGCGAACCTGTTTGGATAATATTGGCGGAGCAAGACATAACGGAACCAAACCAAAAGACGCCTGAGCAGATAATTGAATATGGTGAATCTGATAAGTAATGCAAGTAAGATTCGGGAATGCTTTTGTGAATCATACTATGTCAACTCAGCATTGAAGGCGGTTTGAAGATTGTATTCTTTGACTGCCTTTTCCGTCAGAATGTTCACAAAGGCTCTTGTTAAACCGCCTCTATGGTTGAAGGTGGCTTTTTGGTAATGTTATAGGTGACGCTTACAACGCCAGGCACTTCCGTGGTGATCCTTTCTGCCAATCTCTCCAAGATATCAAAATCGAGCCTTGTTGGTGATCCTGTTACTGCATCTTGGCTGTCCCAACATCGCACTTCTATTTGAAAGCCATAATCTCTCTTTCCATTCCTGACCCCGGTTACCTTGTCTTCATGGAGAATACCCATGTACTGAAATGCCGGCGTATTCTGTAGCTCTTCCTCAACGACTTTTGTTGCTTTCTTTACGAGGCCCACTCTTTCTTGTGTTACCTCTCCTATGATTCTGGCAGCCAAGGCTGGACCTGGAAAGGGGGGCCTATTATGTATTTCTTCCGGCAACCCCAAGGCCTTAGCAACTTCCCTTACGCCTGTTTTTCTCAGTTGTATCAAGGGCTCCAATAACTTGTATCCGTATTCTTCTTCCGTATCGATTCCAAGCTGCTCAAGAATGTTGTGCTGCCTCTTTACCCCGGCTATTGTCTCTTCGATGTCCGTATAATTGGTGCCCTGAAGAAGATGTGTCGCACCGCTCTCTCTTACCAGCCGGCCGAAGACGTCCTTGTAAAACGCCTGAGTGATGGCCTCTCTTTTTTCTTCGGGGTCTGTTACACCCTTGAGCGCACCAAAGAATTCTGTTCGAGCATCTACCAATTCTACAGGCACACCCAACTCTTGAAACAAGGAGACAATTCTTTGGGGTTCACCTTCCCTCATCAGACCGTGATCGATAAAATAGGTCTTGAGCCTCTCCCCCAGAGCCCTATGGCCCAACATGGTCGTGGCTGAAGAATCGACTCCACCTGATAAAGCGTTTACAGCTAATCCACTGCCGGCAAGAGAAGCGATTTCTGCTACCTTCTCTTCTACAAATCGCTGCGGGTTCAAGTCCTTCATTTCAATCTCTTCGATTTGCATCCTTCTACCTCCTCAGCTCTTTTCTTCCCGTATGCCATAGGATAACCCAAAAACCAAGAGAAATTGCCTGGATTCAGACGGTTCATGCATAGCTTCTCTGGCCCGGTTAGTTCTCTGATGTGCCAATTACCGTGACCTCCACTCGTCTTTGCCGAGGCCCATTGTCATGATTAATAAGGACAGCCTGTTGCCATGTTCCCAGGGCCAATGCACCACGACGCACAGGTATGACGAGGGATGGCCCTAGCAGGGCAGCCTGCACATGGCTGTGGCCATTGCCATCGTGCCAGGCCTTTTCGTGTTCATACTCCATGTCGGGGGGGGCCAGTCTGTTAACGGCCCTTCTCAAATCCTCCACAACGCCAGGTTCATACTCGATCGTTGTCAAAGACCCTGTTGACCCTATCACGGAGGCGTGGAGACTCCCGTTCTGTACAGCGGCCTCCTGCACTATTCGTGCAAGTTGACCGGTAATGTTTCCAATATCGGGGCCTGTGTCCATGGAAATCTCCACAGTATCACAATATACAACCGTCAAGTTCATGACCTCTTTACCTCCTCAGTCAAAATGCCGGTGTGCCTGTTCGTGTGGGGTGGAGAGGCAAACATCAAACCAACAAAGCTTTCATGCTCGTTCAGCCTTCATGGGCAACAGGACATATCACAACCGACCATCATTGCATACTGATCACTATCACTATCCCAGAGAATCGCTTGAACTAGAAAGAAGGGCCGCGTGAAAAGAAATCAGAAAACGACAAATTATCCG
>JBEQLC010000057.1:0-9123 GCA_040326175.1 Desulfobacteria bacterium
ATTAGGGCAAGAGGAGGGCAAGAGGGAAATACTCAGAGTCGCATCTTAATTGTTAGTTATTGACATTATCTCCAAGCCAACTATCCAGCCAGCGTGCTGTTTTTCAGTCGTCTTTTGGGCTTCTCAGCGAACGGTTCAATTCAAAAACAAGAAACGAATAGTTAATAATTAAAATGCGGCCTTCTTCTTTCCATAGCTTGTTATGCTGCTGATCGTTGGGGCCGGGCAGTAACATACCTGTCAGCTTCCTAGTGCCATGAGAGTGATATTTACTTTCCCTTCTTTGGTAAACTCCTGAATAGCTACGGATATCATCCCGTTCTTCTGTGGGATAGAGATAGCAGTTTGACGCCCCAGTTCAGATGTATGAGACATAAACTCCGGATCGTACCTATTTAGGGCATCGGTATAGAAGTCAACGACCTTGTCGAATGAATCTGTAGTAGTAAACTGCGCAAGCTGTCCACCTACAAGGCCACCAGGGCTGGATGCCGCCATCGACTCACCTTCGGTTGCATAAGGGTAACGAGGGATATCCTGCAGGGAGGGTCCGTGATCGCTAGAGTTTCCGCAGCCCATAGGAATATTTATAAGCAGGGCAAATGTGACTACCAGTGCGAGCGTTCCACGTATCCTTATGTTCATGGCCTATCTCCTTTCCACATGCGTGCCGGCATGCCATCATAGATTAGGTGGATTCTACTATATGGACCAATCAGGAAAAGTGTTTCAAGAATACACCAGGCTGTGTCAAAATACAAGAAGATGAGGGATCAAATCTATTGAGATGATGGGCCTATTTTCGAAGATGAAGGCTTTGCTACACATATCCTGTGCGCCATGCGCGATTTATCCCTTGAAACTCCTCCGATCAGAGGACTTTGAAGTCATCGGGTATTTCTATGACCGCAATATCCACCCTTTTCAGGAATGCCGGCGACGGGAAAATGCCGTCAGAGAATATGCTGAAGCGGTACCATAAGAGCGGAGAGCATAGAGCAAAGGGCATGAAATAAGACTATTCAAGATTCACCGCCCGTTCTCCCTCGACGAGCTCGGGATCACTTGAGGCGCAGAGTTCGCAGAGTTTCTTGAGCTAAATCCTTGAGAGGAGGATTTACCTCAAACTGCTATCCCGCTCACGCGGGAGATCGTCGTTGTACTTCACAACAGCTGATTTGCCGTTCAACTTAAGTGATCCTGAATTCATGGCCGATAAGCATTTTCCGCCGACGGCGGACTGAACGTTTTGTCATCTCTGCGTTCTCAGCGTCTCGAACGAGTGCAGCGAGTGGGCGGTCAATAGATAGATCACAAGACAACAACCGGAAGTGTACTGCAAGGCGGTCACCAAAGAGAAGACGACCTATTGTGGATTAAAGGAGGGACTCGGCGTTCTTCTGCATGCGATCGAAATCGTCCTCATTCAAACCTGCACCCAGAACGATTTGTCTTGCCTGTTCTTCGGTAATGAGATCTGAAGGTTCGTGGGCGTCCGTATTCAAGACTAATTTTGCGCCATGTTTTTTTGCTAATTTCGCCACATGCCCATTAGTCAAGCTGTGACCCTTTCGAGCCGTGATTTCCAAACAAGTGCCATTCTCGGCCGCCATCGCTGCCTCTTCATCCGAGATCAAACCAGGGTGGGCGAGGATGTCAACACCTACACGAACAGCCGCCCGATTCGTACCAAGCATTACAGGCTCGACAATGGTTTCCCCGTGCACCACTATGATTCTTGCCCCAAGAGAACGGGCCTGTTCGGCTAAAGCCTCGATGTGAGAAGGTGGGACATGCGTCAGTTCAATGCCGGGTACGGCCTTGATATGCTTGATTTCATTCAATGCTTCCGTTACAGCCACAATCCGAGGGATGATGAAATCGAGGTTGGAGGCATCGGCGTGGTCCGTGATAGCTATAGCCTTCATACCGATTACCTCTGCCCGGCGGACAAGCTCAGATGGAACCAGAACACCGTCGCTGAAGATAGAATGAGTGTGCAGATCAATCATGGCTCTATACTTGGCTCCGCTCCACCACGCAATTTCAAGTGAGCTAAAATGCCTAAAGTGCCTAAAGTGAGCTAAAGTTAAGGATGAAGAAAGCTCTTATAAAATGACTCCAATCCATTCATTTTAGGCACCTTAGTTCACTCAGTGCACGGCATAAAACAACTGCCACAAAATAGCTATGCTTTCAATAAGTAGTAGAAATTCATAAACGTTTATTTACATCTTGTATTTGCCAAAATCGTCAGGGGAAAGTTTTTCCAGATACTCCTTCCATTTCTCCCCTTGTTCGCTCTTGTCAACCGCCTCGGGCTCTCCATCCAGTTCTTTTGATTTCTGGAGTACCTGGTCATCAACAAATATGGGACAACCAGCCCTCAGGGCTAACGCAATGGCATCGCTGGGACGGGCGTCCATATTGTATGACTGGCTATCAAAAGAGAAGTAGATCTGTGCAAAGAATGTGTTGTCCTTAAGATCACACACTTCAACCTTCGAGATATCTATCTTTAACATATCGATGAAATTCTTGAACAGATCGTGGGTCATGGGGCGAGCGAAGCGAACGTTCTCAAGTTCTGTAGCAATTGCCGTCGCCTCAAGGATACCGATCCAGATCGGAAGTGCGTGATCCCCCTCAACAGATTTCAATATGACAATAGGCGAGTTTGAAACCTGATCAACGGTTAAACCCGAAACCTTCATTTCATGCAGCATGCGATAATCCTCCATTTTCGCCGGCGTCTTTCCGGTGGCCCTCGCCAACAGGATGCCCAAGCAAGGAATGTGAAAACGCTTCCACAATTCTCACCAACAGGATCTGTCCGACCTCCACCCGGCTATAGCCACCATTCGAAAAGTTTACGACCCTGTTGCAGGCTGTGCGCCCGGCCAGCTGGTCAGGCGATTTCTTACTAGGACCGTCTACCAGGATCTCCTGAGTGGTCCCCACCAAGGCCTCATTCTTCTTCAGGGTAACGCTGGTTTGAATCTCGAATAGGCTATTGAAGCGCTCACCGCTCACGACGTCCGGGACCTTATCGGCATACCTGGCAGCTGGCACATTCGGACGATCAGAATACTTGAACATAAAGAGACTGTCAAATCCTACCTGTTGGACAAGATCCAGGGTCGCTTGAAAATCAGCGTTTTGTTCTCCTGGAAAACCGACAATGATATCAGAGGTTATTGAGATATCAGGCTGGACACCGCGTAGCTTAGCGACCTTCTCGAGATAGAAGTCCCTTGTGTACCCTCTATTCATCCGCCTTAGCACGCGATCTGAACCGGACTGAACCGGCAGATGAATATGAGGAACAAGTTTGTCCAGCCTCCCAAAAGCCTCTATCAGCCCATCCGACAGATCCTTGGGATGCGAAGTTGTGAATCGTATGCGGCGCAATCCCGTAATATCGTCCACCTTTGCAAGGAGCGCCGGGAAATCGCACCCATGGCCGTTCTTTTTGCCATATGCATTCACATTCTGGCCTATGAGTGTGACTTCTGGGATACCATTCTCCGTCAAGAGACGGGTTTCTTCGATTATTTCCTCTGGAGCCCGGCTAATCTCACGCCCTCTCACATACGGTACTACACAATAGGTGCAGAAGTTGTCGCAACCCTGCATGATGGTCACAAAGGCTGTCGCACGCTCGGTCTCCAAGACTGGTCCCGTAACACTGAGGGGTTCCGACTCCCCTCTTGGATCTATATCTACGATCTGTCTCTTTTGAGCTTCGACCTGCTGTACAAGTGAGGCAAGCCGCCCAAGGGAAAAGGTGCCAAATACTATATCGACATGGGACGCCCGCTCCAAAAGACGATATCCCTCTTGTTGAGCCACACACCCACCAACACCAATAATCAGATCCGGCTTCACGCGTTTAATTCGGACAAGACGGCCTAAGAGGCTGTAAACCTTGTGTTCGGCCTTTTCACGAATCGAACATGTGTTTATCAGGATAAGATCGGCCCTATCCAGTTGTGAAGTGGGCCTGTAGTTCAATGGGGCCAGATGTCTCAGCATCTGTTCGGAATCATAGACGTTCATCTGGCAGCCCATGGTGACTATGTAAACACGTTTCTCTTTCATAAGGAATTATACAATTATTATTATGTTCCCTCGCTGTCGCAGTTCAAGTTACTATGGTTGTTTCTTCTCTTGGGAGACCTCACCATGAATCGTGATCGACCTGATGTCTTTTACCGCAATCCTAAAGTATCCGTACGCAAACTTCCCGTAGCAGACTGTCCCTCGGCGCACACCAACATTGACCACTTTGCCGTCCTTTAACCGGAGCTCGGCCGTCAAAACCCACCCGTCTCGTACTGCCCCTTCTGTTGCCAGGTGACATCATCCACAGGTTCAATTCTTACCTGTCTTTGAAGATCCTGGATAATGATATCTACCATGCTTTGGCAACCAGGTCCTATGTGCAGAACTACCAGTCCTTCTGATGGATCTATAGTCGTGAGCACGGCAACCCCGTCGTATCCCTCCAAAATAAATCTCAAGAAATGAATCTGTCGCCGGTCTATGCGATAGTATCTCCTCTCTGTGGTTTTCAACATGCAAAGGCTCTATCCTCTGAAAAACATCCCCTTTTGTCCAATTAGCGCTAAAGCTTCACTTGCCTTGAACTTGAACAAAATTGAACATTTTTCAAAGATCCGTTCTGTTTGTCTAATGTTAAAACACGTAACAATCTCTTCTGACTACAATCATCCACAATCTTTTCCAACAAATTAACACCAACCCTCCCCCCATTTCAATAGAAAAGTCGGTATTGTATAAATGCCGCCTATAAGCTATACGACGTAAACATGCAAAAGAAATGGCATATCCTTTCACCTGATCTTACACAGGTATCTATATTAGCTGATAGCTTGGGGTTTCAGCCGGCGCTGGCGGCAGTTTTTGTTAATCGCGGCATCCACGACCCAGATCACGCAAAAGTATTTCTTGAGGCTTCCCTTGCCGGTGCTCGGTCTCCTTTTTTAATGAAAGATATGGACCGAGCGGTTGAGCGTATCCTCATAGCTGTCAGTCGCCGTGAAAAAGTGCTCATCTTTGGGGACTATGATGCGGATGGGATCACAGCCACGGCCCTGCTCTATGAATTTCTGACTTATCTTAATGCCGATGTTCGTTGCTACATCCCGAATCGCCTAACCGAAGATTATGGGCTATGCCCGGATCATATTGAAAAGTGCGCTGCTCCGGATGGTGTCGGCCTTATCATCACGGTGGATTGCGGTATAAATAGCTTCGAGGCGGTCACCGCGGCCAGCCGCGTGGGGATCGACGTGATTATAACTGATCACCACGAAACTCCTCCCTCAATGCCGGAGGCCGTTGCCGTTGTAAACCCTAAACAGCCCGACTGCCCTTCAGGCTTTTCGTTTCTCGCCGGGGTGGGGGTGGCATTCAACTTGATACTTGCTCTCCGGAAAGCACTCCGGGATGAGGGTTTCTGGAATGACCGCCCGGAACCAAACCTAAAAGCGGCCTGTGATCTGGTGGCCCTCGGCACAGTAGGCGACATGGTCCCGCTCGTAGAAGAGAATCGCATCTACGTCAAGGCCGGGATTGAAGTCCTCGATTCTGGTCCCCGCCCTGGCATCAAGGCACTCCTGGACGTCTGTAAGTTGCGGAATCGCCCCTTCAATACCAGAGACCTTGCTTTTAAGCTCGCCCCTCGGCTGAACGCAGCCGGAAGACTCGGCGACGCCTCAACAGCCTTGAAGCTTCTGACGACATCAGACATGCAGACAGGTCGCGCCATTGCAAAGGAGCTTAACCAGCAAAATGCTAAAAGGCGGAAAATCGAACAACGCGTACTGTCAGATATTCTTCAGCGCCTTGAAAACACGCCGGAGTTGTTGGAGCAAAGATCGCTGGTCGTAGAACAGGAGGGATGGCACCGGGGCGTGATCGGTATTGCGGCATCCAGATTGGTTGACAGATATCATCGGCCCGCTGTTGTCATCGCAGTGGCCGATGGCATTGGCAAAGGCTCAGCCCGAAGTCCCGACGGATTCGATTTGTTTGAAGGCTTTAATGGCTGCGCTCAGCACCTGGAAGAATTCGGGGGCCACAAGGCGGCAGCCGGGCTCACCTTGAGGGCTGAAAACATTCCAGCTTTCCGGAGAGACTTTGAGAATATCGTCTGCCAGAAAACCAAGCCCGAGGATTTTGTACCCGAACTGGTCATCGATAGCGAAATTTCCGGATCTGATGTCTCTGCTGAACTGGCAGATCAACTGGAAGGCTTTGCACCTTGTGGAAGAGGAAATCCAGAACCTCTTTTCATCCTTTCCGGCATTAATGTCCTTTCCACCCAAATGGTCGGCGCCCAACATCTCCGGATGCGACTGGGCCCCTCGAATCCATCGAAGTCAGACAGAGACGAGCCACTTGATGCTATCCTTTTCAACCAGGGTGCTGTGGCCCCCCAACACGGTCATCTCTGTGATATCGCCTGTCATGTTCGCTGGAACCGGTGGCAGGATCAAAAGAGGATCCAACTTGTAATCAGAGACTGGCGTGTTGTCCGTTGAAAACGGACAACCGAGGCGGATGCATCGCGCTTATTGCCTTGCAATCTGCAGCTTTTTTGTCTATAAACTATTTCAGGGTTGAGGTCCTGTGCGATGTCAAAAACATTTCGTCCCAGCAAAGGCGAATCAAGGATTCTTTCAAGGATTGAATCTTCCAATGAACGAGCCCGCCAGTTCGCCATCCAACAGACGAAGAATGTCTTGGAGCCACTTAGCAATGCCTTGGCCATGAAGCTCATTGAGGACAAATTGATTCACACGACCAGTAAGAATGATATTGAATCACAGATATCAGCCTCGCTTGAAAAATTGACCCGTTCAGATGAATTTGAGATTGATTACCAGATTGCCCCCCTCAGAACCCTTGTGCGTCGACCAAACATTGTTAGTCTCTATCTGACAGCATTCGTCGTAGAACAACTAATCAACCACAGAAGCGTTGAAGACATCTACGGTTCTGATGAAGAGATATATGCCTGCATTAACCGCCAGGTTTCTAAATACATCCTTAAATGAAGGCCTCCTTTCATCCCGGGCTGGTTAACGCCCCTCTTGAAGACCCCGCTCTGTTCATACCGTTTTTTTTTCAAAATCGTGCCCTGCTCTTTGATATGGGAAGTCTGTACCGCTTACCTGCAAAAGAGATATTGAAGCTCACGCACGGGTTCGTAACCCATACCCACATGGACCATTTTTCAGGTTTTGACACTCTGCTACGTATCTTCCTAGGACGACAAAAGTCCCTCCATCTGTTTGGTCCGGCAAACTTCCTTCAAAATATTGAGGGAAAGTTAGCAAGCTATACCTGGAACTTAGTTGAGAACTACAGCCACGGTTTTTCCCTTAAGGCCACTGAAGTACATCCAACCTATACCATCAGCCAGCTCTATGAGTGCAAGAAGGGGTTCAGGTCAAACCAGGCACCCGTGGAAGCCCCTTTTGACGGTACGCTTATGGCAGAACCCGCTTTTTCAGTCCATGCCATCCACTTGGATCATAAGGTCCCGTGCCTGGGCTTTAATCTCAAGGAACGGTTTCACATTAATATCATGAACGATGGTTTGAAAAGACTGGAGATACCGGTCGGCCCGTGGCTAAAACAATTCAAGGAAGCATTGTATGAAGAGCGGGACCCTGAAGAAGGTTTTCAGGTCGTCTGGAAAGCGGCCGAAAAGGAGCATAGACTTACATTCCGTCTGGGTGAACTTGCAGACCAGATTGCCCGAATTTCACCCGGACAGAAGATTTCCTACATTGTTGATGTTCTCTACAGCCCTGAGAACGCCGAAAAAATCATTGACTTTGCCCGCGGGGCCGACCATCTTTTTATCGAGGCTGCCTTTCTTGACGCTGAGATCGACGTCGCACGCGAAAAGTACCATCTAACTGCAAAACAAGCAGGCATCCTTGCCAGAAAGGCAGGTGTTGAGCAATTTACCGTATTCCATTTCTCACCCAGATATACCCATACAGCACACCTCCTTCAGGAAGAGGCTGATCGAGCCTTTGCAGGGAAATAGCCCTAAACAGCTCACTCCAGAGAACATGGATTTGGCTTGCCGCCGGAAGGGGCTAATATTAAGCACATTGAGTGCCTAAAGTGCTCTAAAATGCCTAAAGTTAAGGAAAGCGCTTTCAGCGCAAATCAGTTTTTTATAAATTGACAGTGCCAAAGGCACATACATTAACTTTAGCTCACTTTAGCTCACTTCAAACTGTAGGCACTGCCAGGTTACTGCTTTTGCAGGCATAGCCGGATCATCTCTGACCCGCCCAGAAAACAGGGCTTTCCAGGATAAAACAAACCCAAGGGACACCTACCCGCTAGCTTTTCCCGCCTCAACCCGGGTAAGCGCAGCTGGATGGATGTTCTCTACATAGTGCTGGATACCCGTTGCAATAGCATCGGCTATGTCGTCCTGGTATCCAGCCGTATTTAACCTGCGGCACTCTCTCGGATTTGTTATAAAGGCAACTTCTACTAGTATGCATGGCATCTCAGCGCCTATGAGCACATAGAAGGGCGCCTGTTTTACCCCCTTGTTTTTGACTTCCCCATACCGCGGGCTCAACTTCTTAATAATAGCTTCCTGAACATAGCTGGCAAGGCGACCCGATTCATCTTGCTTGGCATTCTTCATAAGATCACTCAAGATGTCCTCAAGGTCACTGATATTTCTTGCTGAGGTGGCGTTCTCCCGTGCAGCCACCATGATGGCGCCTTCATCCGTGGCTAAATTCAAGAAATAGGTTTCAATGCCGCGACTGGCCATCTTCTTATGGGCGTTGGTGTGAATGGAAACAAAAAGGTCGGCACTAATTGTATTAGCGATGGCCGTCCGCTCTTCAAGAGCAAGATAAATGTCTCCATTGCGCGTGAGTGTGGCATCGCATCCAAGCTTCTGACGAATCTTGATAGCCAGTCTCTCGGAAATCTCTAAGGTCACATTCTTTTCCAATACACCCTTCAAATATCCGGCGGCACCAGGATCTTTGCCCCCATGTCCCGGATCAATAACAATTCGTCTTACTCCGAGGGCCAGTTGTCTGGCTA
>JBEQLC010000058.1:0-9110 GCA_040326175.1 Desulfobacteria bacterium
AAGCCTCCCCGCCCTGAAGGACGGGCGTTCTGCCTTACGGCAGCACTTCGTGCGCGGGGAGCGAGCCGGTCAAAAAAGGCCGACCAGAGATAGCCCTGGAAATGGAGTTTTATCTTGAGCGACAACGTATCCGTTGGATTCGTCAGGGCAGAAAAGCCGGTTTGTGTAAGGAGTTTCCGTTCTGTGTGCAAAATGAAACATGAGCCCTTTGTATGAGCCGTCCTTCCTGGAAAGAATATTTTATGGATATTGCCCTGCTGGTGGCAAGGCGCTCAACATGTCGCCGCCGCCGGGTAGGAGCTATTACGGTAAGAGACAAACGAATTCTTGCAACCGGTTATAATGGGGCGCCTTCAGGACTGCCTCATTGCCTCGATATCGGATGCCTGCGTGAGGAGATGGAGGTACCCTCTGGTGAGCGACATGAACTGTGCCGAGGACTTCATGCCGAACAAAACGTCATCATTCAAGCTGCCTACCACGGAGTCTCCATTAAAGGGGCTACTCTCTACTGTACGAACCTCCCCTGTTCCATCTGTTCCAAGATGCTTATCAACGCAGGTATTAACGACATCATATATCAGGAAGGTTATGCAGACTCTATGACAGAGGAAATGCTGAGCGCTGCAGGTGTGAAAATTGTCCAGATCGATTAGGTTTAACCGAAAAAGTCGCAACTATAGAATCGGAAACCGGATGCCCTGTGTTCTGTTGCCGTTAAAGCTTCCGTCGCACATGGGGATAGTTGCATTAGATGGCATTTGGAGGGGATGACTATTATCGATTAGCCGATAATCTTCCCCAATGATGAACACCAGGAGGCCAAGCATATGAAATGCCCCTATTGCCGTGAGATAGAGAACAAGGTGATCGATTCGAGGATGACTAAAGAGGGGAACTCGGTCAGGCGTCGCCGTGAATGTCTAGGCTGCAACCACCGATTCACCACTTATGAACGGGTTGAGGAGGTGCCACTCGTTCTGATCAAGAAAGATGGCAGGCGGGAGACCTTTGATCGGACCAAGGTCCTTGCAGGAATGCAGAAGGCCTGTGAAAAGCGCAACATCAGCATAAACGCGCTCGAAGAGTCTGTGGATGAACTTGCGCGTGAACTCCAGGAGATGGGAGAAAAAGAGATTCCCTCTTCTGTAGTGGGCAGCCGAATCATGACGAAACTCCAGGAATTGGATGATGTGGCCTATGTCAGGTTCGCTTCGGTGTACCGAGAGTTTAAAGACATCAATGACTTTATGTCCGAACTGAAAGATTTGCTTGCTGCTCCCGAGAAAACAACTTAGGTCCTCACCAGATAACTAGAGGGCAAACCGTTTAGGGTCTTTGATAATGGTGGACGAAACTTACATGAAAATGGCCCTTGAGTTGGCTGAACAGGGTCGCGGTTGGACGTCCCCCAACCCAATGGTGGGTGCAGTAATTGTTAAGGACGGCACCGTTGTGGGAAAGGGTTTCCATCAGGCCGCCGGGACACCCCATGCTGAGATTCATGCCCTTGATGACGCCGGGGAGAAGGCCGGGGGAGCCACGCTTTATGTGAGTCTGGAGCCATGCAACCACACGGGTCGGACACCGCCGTGCACGCAAGCAATCGTGAAGAGTGGGATCAAACGGGTCGTTGCCGGGATGAAGGATCCCGATCCGCGCATCACCGGCGGAGGACTCGATTTTCTGAAAAGTCAGGGTGTCGATGCATCGGTTGGGGTCTGTGAAAATGCGTGTCAGCGCATCAATGAGATTTTCATCAAATACGTCACCACATCACTCCCCTTCGTCATCCTGAAATGTGCAGCTACGATGGACGGGTGCATTGCAACTCGAACAGGGGATTCGAAGTGGATTACTAATCCCCTATCAAGGCAATTCGTCCACGAACTGCGTCATGCCGTTGACGCGGTAATGGTCGGCATAGGAACCGTGCAAAAGGACGACCCAAGGCTAACAACCCGCCTTGAAGGCCGCAAGGGATCAGATCCCATGCGGATCGTGCTCGACAGAGGCCTATCGATTGCTCCAGACGCCCAGCTGTTGCATCTTACATCGGATTCTGATACCTTGATCGTGACCGGCAGTGAGCCTGCGGCCGAAAAGAGGGTGCTGCTGGAAGAGTCAGGGGCACGTCTTCTTGCGTTAAACGACGGAGCTGGCCAAATTGACCTCACGGTCCTAACGGGTGAGTTGGGTAAGATGGGGATTACCAGTCTGCTGATCGAAGGAGGGAGCCGCGTTAACGGCTCGGCCTTGAGGGCAGGCATTGTGGACAAGATCTATCTGTTTTATGCCCCCAAGATTTGCGGCGGCGAGGGGATTCCCGTATGCGGAGGCACGGGCGTAAACCTCATGGAAGAAAGCCTGCAGGTCACCGACATTTCCGTTCGTCGCTTCGTAGACGATGTAATGATAGAAGGATATCTGAAACACCAAGAGTGTTAGCCGGAGTTGATGAATTAATTAACTTTAGGCACTTTTACATGTGAGTATCTTTAAATGAATGCGGAATATTTTTCTTAACTTTAGGCACCTTAGCGCACCTTAGGCACTTTAGGCACTTACCTTATGTTTACCGGTATTGTTGAAGGACTTGGAACGGTTAAATCGTTGACGCGAGCGTCGGGCGGCATGCGGATGGGAATTCGAGCTGACTTTCCTATAGACCAAGTCAAGATGGGCGATAGTATTGCCGTGAGCGGGACTTGTCTGACTATCGTTGAATTTAAAAACAATATCCTCGGTGTTGACGTGGCCCCGGAGACACTTTCAAAAACAACTCTGGGACGGGCAAAGGTTGGGGACAGAGTAAATCTGGAGCAGGCATTACGTTTCGGTGACCGTCTTGGGGGACACCTGGTGAGCGGACACGTTGACGGCGTTGGTGTATTGAAGACCAAGCAGCCGGTGGCGAATGCCATACTATTTACCTTCGGGGTGCCTGAAGCCCTTTCGCACTATATTGTTCAAAAAGGTTCTATTGCTGTTGACGGCATCAGCCTTACAGTTAACGCATGCAATAAGACATCTTTCGAAGTGAGCATCATTCCTCACACAGCCAAGATAACCACAATGGGGTTCACGGAAGCAGGGGACCCTGTGAACATTGAGACGGATATGATAGGAAAATACGTTGAGAGCTTCACCCGGCCATTTTCTGAAGTAGAGACACGTGCGAAGGATACAGGTTCGTCTGTTGACGAAAAGCTGCTCTCAAAGACAGGATTCATGTAGTTTCTTACCCAGGAAGAGGAGAGTTATATGCCGCGCATAACCATAGATCAAGCTATTGAAGACATCAGACAGGGCAAAATGGTCATTCTCGTCGATGACGAGGACCGAGAGAACGAGGGGGACCTCACCATAGCTGCCGAAAAAGTGACACCTGAGGTGATCAATTTCATGGCCAAGCACGGCAGGGGACTTGTCTGCCTCTCTTTGACCCCACAAAAGGTGGAAGCCCTGGGCTTGCCTCCAATGTCGGACAGCAACACGTCACGCTTTCAGACCGCCTTCACGGTCTCTATTGAAGCCAGACATGGCGTGACCACAGGTATCTCTGCAGCAGATAGGGCCACAACGATTCTGGCGGCAGTCTCCGATGACGCCAAACCGACTGACCTGGTTCGCCCCGGTCATGTATTTCCCATACGGGCACGAAAAGGCGGCGTCATTGTCCGGTCCGGGCAGACAGAAGGATCAGTAGATCTGGCCCGACTCGCGGGCTTGACGCCGGCAGGAGTGATTTGTGAAATCATGAAAGAAGATGGCACCATGGCCAGGATGCCTGATCTTCAAAAATTCTCGGAAAATCATGAAATAGGGATCTGCACAATCGAGGACCTGATTGAATACCGACTCCGGACGGAGTGTTTCGTTCACCCTGTGGCCACCACGGTCCTTCCCACAAGTCCTGCGGGTGATTTCAAGACCATTGTTTACGAGAATGACGTGGATAATTTACTGCATATTGCCCTAGTCAAGGGCGAAATCGATTCTGACAAACCCACTCTGGTCCGCGTGCATTCGGAATGTCTCACAGGTGATGTTTTCGGTTCCATGCGCTGCGACTGCGGAGAACAACTTCGTGCTGCCCTTCAGATGATTGAGCAGGAGGGTACAGGGGTTGTTCTTTACATCCGCCAGGAAGGCAGGGGGATCGGCCTTCTCAACAAAATGAAGACCTATGAATTGCAAGATCAGGGACACGATACAGTGGAAGCTAACGAGATTCTCGGGTTCCAACCCGACTTAAGGAACTACGGCATTGGCGCTCAGATACTCGTACACCTGGGTGTACGCGAGATGCGCCTCATGACCAACAATCCAAAGAAGATGGTGGGCCTTGACGGGTATGGACTGAAGATGGTCGAACAGGTACCGATTGAAATGGCGCCCAATGAACACAACGAGAAATATCTCAGCTGTAAAAAAACAAAAATGGGCCACCTACTGAAACTCGACGGTAAACGATAAGGAGTGCCCATTTATAGATAACCGCCGCATCTTGGTTATTCGAAATCATTTCAGAGTCACTTTTAAATAGGCTGAACCGATACAAATAGCCTATACAACGCTGAGCACTAAGCTGGTTTCCGAGGAGGCGCCACCATGCCAAACGTGTATGAAGGAAAGATCTCTGCCGAGGGGAAAAAGTTCGGTCTAGTTGTGAGCCGCTTTAATGATTTTGTGAGTGACAGACTCTTGGCCGGTGCCATAGACGCCCTCAGTCGTCACGGGGCGCGTGATGAGGACATCGACATCGTGAAGGTGCCCGGCTCATTCGAAATTCCACTCATGGCAAAGAAGATGGTTGAAAAAGAAAAGTACGATGCCGTTATCTGTCTTGGGGCTGTGATCCGCGGATCTACGCCCCATTTTGAATACGTCAGCTCCGAGGTTTCCAAAGGTGTCGCCCTGGTCGGGCTTGAGTCAGGCGTACCGGTTATCTTTGGTGTGGTGACCACAGACACCTTGGAGCAGGCTATAGAAAGGGCAGGCGCAAAGGCTGGCAACAAAGGCTGGGCTGCAGCCGTAGCTGCCATGGAAATGGCCAATCTGGTGGAGTCTGTTGAGAAGGCTTAGATCGAGGCGAGCCCTGTCAGATTAAGCACATAGAACAGGTATTAGTATTTAAGGTTCCTTATTTGACAGGGCGAGCAGAAAAACGGACAGACAGTGCACGGCAAAAGATGGGGAATCGTCGGCGCTCAAGAGAGCTTGCCATGCAGGCTCTTTTTCAAATTGAAATGCACCGGGATCACTCAATGGAAGATGTTGAGTTGTTCTGTAAACATTTCAGAGTCTCGAAGCATGTAAAACCTTTTTTCCTTCGACTGGTCGAAGGCGTAAAAGAATTTCAACCTGATATCGACTCTTTGATTGAGAGTTTTTCAGAGAACTGGAAGCTCGGCCGCATGTCCAGAGTCGATCGCAACGTCATGAGGATCGCCGTTTACGAGCTACTTCATTGCGACGATATTCCGCCTAAGGTCTCCATTAATGAAGCAATAGATATCGGGAAAAGGTTCGGCACCGAGGATTCTGGCGCATTTATTAATGGCATCCTGGATGGTGTCCGTATCTCCCTCGAAAAGGAAGACCGCCTCTA
Source organism: Desulfobacteria bacterium (assembly GCA_040326175.1). Taxonomy (GTDB): domain Bacteria; phylum Desulfobacterota; class Desulfobacteria; order Desulfobacterales. The sequence goes on from JBEQLC010000058.1 coordinate 5,615, forward strand.
ATCCCCTCAGCCTGACATAATCTGTAAATGCAAGTCGCCTAACCCGTTTCGACACCTTGAGGATCTTCGGTCAGTTTCAGGAACACAGTCTCAAGATTACGCTCCTCGCCACCCGCTTTTTGTCTCAGTTCGGATGCAGTTCCAACGGCAATCAAACAACCTTCGTGTATAATCCCTATGCGATCACACACCTCTTCAGCCATGGCAAGAGTGTGGGTAGACATGAATATGCTGACACCCTTGTTGGCAAGAGATCTGAAAATGCCCTTCACGAGCCTTGCACCTTTTGGATCCAATCCCACCATGGGTTCGTCGACCACAATTACCTTGGGTTCGTGTATGAGAGCCGCTGACATTACTATCCGTTGCTTCATGCCGTGGGAATAGCTTTCAATCAAATCTCCCGCCCACTCGTCCATCTCAAACAGGGCCACCAGCTCCTTTATTCCTGCTTCCATGCGGCCCTGATCCATGCTGTAGAGCGATGCCACAAACTGAAGACACTCAACACCAGTGAGCTTCTCGTAAAGAAAGCCGCGGTCAGGGATAAAACCTGTAACCTGTTTGGCCCCGACCGGATCTTCAGCCAAATCCTTACCGTCAATTATGATGGTCCCATCTGTGGGCTGCAAGATACCAGCCATCATCTTAATCGTTGTGGTTTTTCCGGCTCCATTTGGCCCCAGAAAACCAAAGATTTCACCTGCTGGAATCTCTAATGATACATCATCGACGGCCGTGAGCCTGTCATAGCGCTTTGTCAGGTGTATTAAACTAATCATTCAGTGTTCACCTACAATGGTCCTTTGTTGTTCGTTATTCAATGGTGCAGAGCGTAAACCCCAACGCTGCAAAAGTTGTTTATGCAACTACAGGGTAAAGGACTGGAGTATGGGCCGTGCATAATGTTGTTCACGATCATCGCGCCTCAAGAATCGTTAGCTTAACCTGGCCGATGACCCGTACCATCTCAGCCTGGCGGTCCAGATCACCTTCAACGAACTTAATGTGGGTCACATCGGCCGGCATTTGTCCCATCAGAGTGTCCAAGGTCGTCCACTCCCCTATAAAGACCTCGTTCCAAGCATGATAGTAGAACCGGCCACGCGTGTAAACCAGACCAACACTCACTTTCGCAGGAATTCCCGCAGACCTGGCAAGCGCAGCAAAAAGCACCGCATGCTCGTTGCAATCTCCAGCCTTGGCCTTGAGTGTGTCCAAGGCATTCGGAACAGAAACGGTGGCACGCTTGTCGAGTGAGTCGTGAACCCAGTTCAGGATTTGCCGGGCCTTGGCCTCATCCTTATCCAGTTGGCCAACGATGGTATCCGCCAAAGTCTTGATGGTCGGGTGGTCACTCTGGATGAAGGTGCTGGCCTTGAGATAAGGCCCCACTTGAACCTTTTTATAAACGTCCCCGGCTGCATTTGACTCAAGGGCAATTTCCAATACAGATCCCGTAAGGCGCTGACGTCCTGAATCCAGGTCAAGTCCTCCCGGATCAATCCCATCTATCTGAATCTTCAGATAGGCCAGATTTGTCGGTTCTGCCAGCACCCTATTAGCCGGAATCGAGACCGCTTCAGCCATATCGAGCTCCGGATCAGACCTGATCCCCAATCGGGCCTCATCCTCCGTGGTCTTGACCATCCGAAACCCCATTAGACCTTCTTCCTTCAGGCGCTCCCCGTTGGGCCCAATCCAGGCAAGGACCTCAAGGCCGGCAAAGGTGGTCTTAACCTTGTAGGCTTCCCACTTCCGGCCGTTCAAAACAATAGTCTCCTGACCTATGACACTCACTTCCACGGGCTTTTGGGCCATGATCGATGGATCAAAAAGACTAAGCTGATAGCGTTCACCCACTACCAGCCCTTTTTTCAGAAGGTGGGGCCACAAACCTAGCGACAACAAGGGCTTCTCCTGTAGCACAATCTTCGATTCTCTCATGTCACCACCGAACCCGGTATGCAGAACCAGGTATTGGCCTTCAACCCTACCCCTGGCCTCAAAACGGACCATGCCAGAGTCCAACATAAATATAAAGGATCGCAAGGAAGCATCATGGTTGAGATGGCCTATGATTTCAGTGGAGACCCTGTGGACAGCCCCGATTGAGCGCAGAGTCATCATTGCGCTTTCCAAAACTATATAACCTTCCGACTCCTTTACTGTCCGGGAATGGACAAATCCAATTTTGTCGTCACCATGATAGATGCCCATCCATGTTTCGCTCTCCTCGATGGAGGAGCTGTCCTGATGTGTTGCAAGGGTTACAGGTTCCGGCCTAAAATAAGACCTCTTAACCAACATTCCCATCATAACAAGCCAAACAACTACGACCCCAAGTCCAAGGGCGTCGAATAGTCTTTTCTTCCCAAACTTCACGGGTTCCGTATAACATGGAAACACTTGCTTGGAAAGAACACAGCGTTCACTCCTTTTGCGGTTGATTTTACGCCAACATTATACTAATAGAGCTTTTCAGAAAAAGGAGGGCTTTTCGTGTCCATTGAGGATATCATAAGGTATTATCAGAGCCCCGGCAAAGATCTGAAATCAAATAAGAGCTTGCCCCCTTCTGACAATGTCAACGCTTACCTCAATTTTCTCACCATTGATGATGTGATTTACCGCTACATACGGAATAACTGCAAACTTAGAGATGCTCTGACAAAGGTCACGGCTGAGGCGTACAACAAAAAGTACAGGAAGAATTATGGTCGTAAAGCCTTTGGTGGCAAGACAGTACTTGTACGCGCCGGAATTGATGTCCCGGTAGACGACAATGGCCAGATCACCGGAATCGAAAGGATTCGACTTGCGATCCCCACCATCGAGGAGCTTTCCGGTTATGGTGCGCGGGTGGTTGTGATAGGTCACCAAGGACGGACAGGCAAGAGTGATTTCATTGGCCTTGACCAACATGTCAGGATCATCAGAAAGTTGATAAACCGTCCATCGCAGCCGAAGAAGACGGTCAAGTATCTGGGTAACCTGACTGAAGAAAAGGTGATCACCAAGAAGATCCGTCTGATGGATGACGGTGAAATCTTGATCCTTAACAATGTTCGCTTCCTGATGGATGAGGTTTTCATCGGCGACAAGGCTGGACTTAGACCCCACGAAATGAATATTGGCTCTCGATATGTCTCTATAATCGCACCCCTGATCGATTTCTATGTAAACGACGCCTTCAATACATCCCACCGCAAGCATGCCTCTATGATAGGATTCACTAATGTCATCAATCTCGTTGGCAGACAAACCGAAATCGAAATGTCGGAAAACAAGCAGGTCATCCACATAATAGAATACCCTTTCATCCCGGTTTTTGGCGGTGTCAAGGTAGGCGATTATGTGGGTCTGATCAAGAACTCAGTCCTCTCTGAAAAGGTCCCGTGCATCCTGTTGGCAGGCACCCCGGGAATAATTGCCCTTCTTACCAGGGAGATAAAGCCTGGGGAACGCTACAATTTTGGAAGGGCCACACAGAACT
>JBEQLC010000059.1:0-9011 GCA_040326175.1 Desulfobacteria bacterium
TGCCAAGACTTGATAGAACCGAGCTTTCACCCTCGGGTGTGTTTCCCCCGTGACTCCCCATAGCAGGGACAACAAAGGGCTCCAAGCCGCTGTCGGTTAACGACTTCACGCATTCAGAAACAATGACAGCAATGTGGCTGATACCCCGGCTTCCCACGGCCACTGCCACGGATGCGCCGGGTTTTGTCAGTGAGTCAAGCTGAAGGGGCTGAAGGGCGTTGTCCACAGCTGCAGGGATGTCTTCAATCTTTTCGGCGTGGAGTTCTTGCCGAACCATGGCCATTTCAGGGAAAAGCATAGGCTAGTATGTGTAAAATCCGCGGCCTGTTTTGCGGCCCAAGTATCCGGCGTCAACATATTTTCTGAGCATGGGGCACGGCCGGTATTTAGGATCTCCAAATCCTTCATATAGGACTTCTAAGATCGACAGGCACGTGTCCAAACCGATCAGGTCCGCCAGTTCCAGGGGCCCCATTGGATGGTTCATGCCCAGTTTCATGACCGAATCAATAGCCTCTGTTGTTCCTACACCTTCGTGTAAGGCAAATATGGCCTCGTTTATCATGGGCAGGAGGATCCGATTGGATATAAAGCCGGGAGAGTCATTAGCCGCAACAGGCGTTTTCTTGAGCTTTATTGCCAGGTCCTTGGTTGTCTCGAAGGTTTCATCAGATGTGGACAGTCCTCGGATGACTTCGACCAGTTTCATCAGAGGGACGGGATTCATGAAATGCATACCGATTACTTCTGACGGTCGCTTGGTGGCAGATGCCATTCGTGTGATAGGAATGGAAGAGGTGTTGCTTGCCAGGACCACCCCCGGCTTGCAGATCTCATCCAGCTGCCTGAAGACATCGAGTTTTAGGCTCTCGTCTTCAATCACGGCCTCCACGACATAGTCTGCAGATTTAAAGGCCTTTAGTTCGACGGTGGTTTCAATCCGTCCGAGGACTGCATTCTTTTCCTCCTCGTTGATGCGTCCTTTTTTCAAGAAACTCGAGAGGCCCTTGTCAATCCTCTGCATGCCGCGATCGAGAAACGTTTCGGAGGTGTCATTCAAGATGATCTTGAATTCGTTCATGGCCGCCACCTGGGCAATTCCTGCCCCCATCTGGCCAGCGCCAACAACGCCAATGTTCTTGATCATGATTCGCCTCCGGGAGACCACGGTTCCTCTGATGTTGATAAGATATAAATCCCCTCTTCATTTCTTTTGTATCCGAGGGCCTGAAGATCCTTTTCATCTTCAATGCGGACAAGGTGGGTCATGATCTCTTCGATCTCCTCGGTGGTGAAATTGTAAACATGCTCTTCCAGAAAAACGTAGGCGGGTTCCATTCCGTGCGCGGGTTTTACGAAAAAGGGATACTTATAGGCATCCACGCCATTGGCCTCGCAGCGGGCAATCGGTTTGTCTTCCATTTTCATGCCTCCAGCGGGCAAAAAAGCGAGGTTTGTTTGAAGCAAAGGCGGGATAGGAATTCCTTCGGATACTTATGGAGAGTAGGTGGGAAGCTGGTCCCTGATTCCAGCTTGATCGGAATCAGGGACCAGATGCCAGCAATTGGGATAATTCTATGTTTCTTCGACTGTTATTGCCTCTGCCTCACAAACCTCAACGCAGCTTTCACATCCTAAACACTCTTCTGCGTTGACAGGCTCAGATTTTTCGTCTTCAAGCTCGAAAACTTCCGTGGGGCAAACTTCAACACACTCTCCACAGCCGGTGCACTTGTCCTTGTCCACAGACGGTACGAACATAATAACGCGCCTCCTTTCTTTATTTTTTCAACAGGTTCTATATCCAGAACAATGTCGTCCGTGATTCTGAGATATGACGTCTTACACCAATTATTTGAAACCGTCAAGTTTTCTTTTTCTTGTTATTGTGGGTGATTTTTTGTGGGAAGAAAGCAGGATCCAAGGTTCGTTCACAGCACCGCTGGTCGGCCCTCTTCAATCATTCCGACCAGAGTATTCTTTACCTTCGGAGCCTTACTTTCAGCATGCTCACTTTCCATGCCGCAACGTCGATTCAACAGAGTACGGGCGACTTGGTCCGGCACCACATGCCAGCGGAATGATATGCTTCGGTCGTCAGGTTTTATGGTTGACCTGTTCCACTCATCAATCCTCGCCTCTATTTCATGGCTCGCCTGCCGAATCTCTTCCTGCAATGTCCGGCTCCATGGCATGGTGATCACCGTATTGAAGATTTCTTGGAGGTGATTGGCCCAAGTGGGACTGTCCTTGGGCTCCCCTTTTGACTCTGCTTGCGTGTATGTGAAATTGAACTTCAGGACTTCTACCTTATTCTGAACTTCATCAAGGAGGTAGGCGAACGCTGAATGAGAATCTGTAAACAGAAGACCGGTTTCAACTGGATCGTTCTGGAAGAGATTGTTCCAGGCTGCCATCCTCTTTTCGATCATAAAACTCCCAAGGTCTTCCTCGGCAACACGAGCGGGAAGGTCTTTTAGGGCTGGTTCGTGCGCTTTGCCGTTTTGGTCCTGGCGAAATGCACTTTGCAGGGCATGATACTGGTGATTAACACGATTCAGCTGATCTCTCAATTCCCAAGAGTTCTCATCAAACTCCTGGGCGAGATGAAGGAACAGCTGGAGGGAAAGGTCACGCTGATCAGATGTATTGGGCGGCTCTTCAGCCCTGCCCCTAATATCAGATGCGGTTCTTGCTATCTCTGGATCGATTGGTGCAATACCGTTTCCAGCCATCTTCAGATAAGTCATGTCGGCATGCTGGTGGAGAAGGCCCCAGCTTCTGAAATCCCGTAGCGCCGCCTCTAATGGTTCCTTATCGATGACGTTCTCGAAAGGGCTGCGTATCTCCAGGACGCCCGTGTCAACCCAAGGCTGAAGGGCCTGTTGAGGCTTGGCAAAAGCAGGCTGGTAGACAACCAGCCGGTCGAAACAGAGCGAAATGGCTTCCACCAACAAGGGAGATATGAAGGTTAAAGGGAAATAGACGGGGCAGCAGAATGCGGAGTGCGGAGTGCGGATTGGGGAGTGGTTCATTTTTCCGCATTTCCCTTTGCGGTGTTTATTGATGTAAGTGTCGTTGCCACAAGCTCGTCAGCTTTTTTCATCAGGGAATCCAGCTCCTCTGATTTCAGAATCCCAGTTTCAGCGAGTAACTCCATCCAATACGCTGATTCCAACCCTCCCGCGGATTACCTTATTCCGCAATCCGCAATCCTCACTCCGAATTCTAGATGATTTTCTTGTCTCTGATCTCGGCCCCCACAGCCATGAGGCGCTCTCTAAGCTGGTCTGCCAGCTTCCAGTCCTTCCTGCGCCTGGCCTCTTCACGCTCACGCATGAGCTTCTGAACCTCGGGATCTTCCGGCTCCTTTGCAAAATCAAAGACGTTCAGCACCGTGTCAACCTTCTTGAAGGCATCAATGATTCGTCTTGCCCCGGTCTGATCCATCTCATTGTTCACGATGAGACCATTCACTCGCCTGACCATCCGGAAGATCGTGGCAGTGGCAGATGATACATTCAGATCATCATCCATGGCATCTGAAAAACCCGTTTTCATATCATAGAGAAGCTGATCCAGATCAGGATAAGAACGTCCGCCTTCCAAACTGTTCAAGCCGGAAATGCATTCGTCAATTCGGCGGATGGCTTGGCCGGCCTGGTCCAATGCTTCGTAAGACAGATTCAAGGGTTTCCGATAATGATTGGAAAGAAGCCAGTATCGAATCACCCTGCCGCTATATCCACGTTCTAACAGGTCCCGGATATTAGGGATAGCAGCATCGCGGTCTGCTTTCTTTCCTCCTGACAGCACTTGTTCGGATAATATCCAGTTCCTTGCCAGGGGTTTTCCGGTCAGAGCGCCACTGACGGCTATCTCATTTTCGTGGTGAGGAAAGATCAAATCACGGCTGCTTGTGTAAATATCAAATGTCTCACCAAGATACTTCATAGCCATTGCAGCAGACTCAATATGCCAGCTTGGTCTTATCTGACCCCATTCGGTTTTCGTGTAGATACCTTGTTTTAGTTCAGAAAGCTTGGCTCGCTTGAGGAGTGCAAAATCCCTTGGGTTTTCTTTCACGTATTCATCCAGGTCAACCGTAGCCCCCAGCCTGATCTTATCCAGATCGATCCCGGAAAGCTTGCCATAGTCCGCATATCTGGAGATGTCAAAATAGACAGACCGTAGCTTTTCATAAGCAAAACCTTTTTCGACTAGTCGTCCGGTGAGTGCTACCATGTCTTCAACATGATCACTCGCCCTGGGGTACTGTGTTGCCGGTTTGATACCCAGGGTCTCCACATCTTCCATAAAGGCCTGCAGGTGCTTGTCAGTAAAGGGTTTTAGCGGCATGCCGGCTTCTTCGGCCCCTACGATTGTCTTGTCATTCAGATCAGAGATGTTCACGATATGTGTAACCGCATATCTCTTGAATTCCAGGTACCGTCGAACAAGGTCAGCCAAGACAAAACGGCGCCATTCCCCGACGTGCATTCTGTCGTGAACAGTGGGTCCGGAAGAATAGATGGATATCTTGCCCGGTTGGAGAGGCACGAAGGGCTCTTTGGCATGAGTCAGGGTATTGTAAAATCTAAGGTTGGTCTCCTCCTGTATTGCAAAGAGCGGTGTGCTGAGATAGCGCTCTCCACCATCAGGCAAAATCACTACCATCACACCCTCGGACAGAGATTTGACTTCTTCCTCAGCGACGGCCATGGCGGCGCCGGCACTCATACCCCCAAAGATGCCTTCTTCCCGAGCCAGGCGTCGGGTCATTTCAAAGGCGGCCTCATCATCGACGTTGACCTTCTTGTCCAAGCGTTCCTTTTCATAAATCTCGGGTTGGTATGATTCCTTTAAATTTTTCAGACCCTGAATTTTATGTCCTAGATAAGGCTCAACGCCGATAATCTTTATTTCGGGATTGTATTCCTTCAAACGTCTGGAGGTCCCCATGAGCGTTCCGGTGGTCCCCATGGTTGCAACCAGTACAGTCAATTTTCCGGATGTCTGTTCCCAGATTTCCGGGCCGGTCCCATCGTAGTGGGCACGCCAGTTAGCTTCGCTGTTGAATTGGTCCGTCAAAAAATATGTTTCAGCATGTTCGCGGGCAAGGCGATACGCTTCCTCTATGGCGCCGTCGGTCCCAAGAAAATCCGGAGTGAGACGGATTTCAGCCCCCATGGCCTGAAGGATCTTGCGGCGTTCCAAGCTGGCCGATTCAGACATCGTCAAATGAAGCCGGTACCCCTTGACCGCGCAAACCAGGGCCAGTCCAATCCCTGTATTGCCACTGGTTGCCTCAAGCACGATCTTATCGCGTGTCAGGGATCCTGAGGCCTCTCCTGCTTCGATCATGGCCTTGGCAATACGATCTTTTACAGAACCACCCGGGTTGAAATACTCCAACTTGGCCAGCAGCTTGACCTTGGGGTTGGGATTGAGCCGCTTGATTTCAACGAGCGGTGTGTGGCCTATGGTATCTAGAATTGAGCTCATTGTTCAGTAACACAGTGCCTAAAGTGACCTGCCCGCCAATGCTTATCTGCCAAGAAATCTTAAGCCGGTCTCAGCAATGAGACTGGCAATGGGAAACGACGTTCTTCCCACGAGGCTATGGCAGGCGGGTCTAAAGTGAACTAAAGTGCCTAAAAAAACAAGGCGAATCTTTACAGCAAACTTCCTCGCGGCTCGCTACGTCTTACGTCTGACCGGTGACGACACGAAGTGCATCTTTTGGCGCAGGGTTGCGCCTTTAAGGCTTGAAGAGATGCACTTCGTGTCAAACCGTCAGGTGGAACCTTGGTGATAGACGAGCTGCGTAACCGATAGACGACAGCCTATTCAACATTCTGTTACTCGAGCGCCTGTTGAATCTGCTCCCCTATGGCCTTAACCTTTTCCATATCCCCTGCGGTCAGTTCCCACTTGCAGATAGTTAATCCATCACCTGACCACCGGGGAACGATGTGCACATGCAGGTGGGGTACAACTTGATTGGCGGCCTTGCCGTTAAGTTGCATTAAATTGATCCCTTCGGGATTCAAGGCCTTCTTGACAGCAGCAGCCAGCTTGTGTGTGGCAGATGCCACTGCCACGAAATCGGCTTCGGTGATTTCGTGGATGTTCTCAGCATGGGCCTTTGGAATTACCAGAAGGTGCCCGTGATTGAGAGGGTTGATGTCCAAAAAAGCAAACACCCTGTCATCTTCATAAACTTTTACTGATGGAATTTCGTTCTTAACGATTTTACAAAAGATGCAGTCCATATCTGTCCTCCTGGTGAAAAAGAAGCCGTGGTAGCAAAAGAGTGGGACCTATTATTAGGAAAGCTAGAGGGCTGCGTCAAGCAAAAATCCAATCAGCGGGGCTGCGGTGGGCAAGCGGACCTGTGTCAGACTGCAACAGCTATCGCATTCCTATCCATGACTTGTCCCGAAGTATCGGGATTTGTCGGGCCTGCGGGAACCTTCAAAAGTGTACGTAGCCACCGGGCTGAAGGGGCCTTTTGCCCCTGTCCGTCTCAAGCCAGATGCCGTCTTCGGGAACGATAGTGCCTATCTTTGTCGCAGGGCTGCCAGAGACCTCGGCTGTGAGAGATATAATCTTTTTTTCGTGTGCAGGGGATGCAGTAAAAAGCAGCTCGTAGTCTTCACCCCCATACAGAGCCCACTCCAGAGGGCTTTTCTCTACCTCATACGCAAGTCTCTGTATCTCCTCTGACACGGGTATAGATGCGGCTTTAAGCAAAGCCCCAATGCCACTCTGTTCACAGATATGGCCAAGGTCTTTGGCGATACCATCCGAGATATCGATCATGGCGTGTGCGAGGCCGCTTTTTCCCAGAGCCTTCCCCGTGTTGAGGCGAGGTGTCGGCTTCTGGTGTGCCAAAACTAGCGTTTCGTACCCGGAAAATTCGGAAGCTTTTTTGTTCAGGAGGAGAAATAAACCTGCGGCTGCATTGCCCAAGGGGCCGGTCACCCACACATCGTCCCCGACCCCGGCACCGGAGCGATAGACCAGGTGTTCTGGCAGGCAGTCTCCCAAGAGGGTGACGGTGATGACAGCCGAAGATGGGCTTTCCACAGTGTCGCCTCCGGCGAGTACAATGTCGGTCCTGTTGGCAAGGGCCTGGAATCCGGCCATGAATGTTTCTATGAAGCTTACCTCTGTTTCAGGCTTCATTCCAACGGAGAGAAAAGCCGTGTGAGGGGTGCCACCCATGGAAGCAATGTCGCTAATATTGACGGCAAGGGCCTTCCAACCAAGAGCTTTCGGGGGAAGCAACTCGGCAGTGAAGTGTATCCCTTCGATCAGGGTGTCTGTGGTGACCAGAAGAGCCCTATCTCCCGTGGTCTCCAGAACCGCGCAATCGTCACCAATTCCCTTCTTTAAATGAGATGGGAGCCTGGCGGGTCCTTTTCCCCGGATGAGTTGGATTATGCCGGCTTCGCCGAGATCATTCAAGGTTTTGGTTTTCACAAGATACTTCGTGGAATGTCTTTATTCGCCTTCGCCCGAATAGCTGCAGCTCGTCAGAGCGAAGGCGGGTTTGGCTATGGTAGTTCAATCATCGAGTTTTGTCATTTTTGAAAGACTGAACATCTATGTTGTGTTTCCTTACCTTGTGCCACATGCTCCGTTGGGTGAGGCCCAGCAGTTCGGCTGCCCGCGCCTGGACTCCCATTGTCTTTCTTAACGCCTGGACGATCATCCCCTTTTCGAATTCCCGGAGCCGCTCACTCATTGACACGCTTTCTGACAGGGAGGGCATGACCATCTGGCTTTCCGGGTCCCCAACAATGTGTGGGGAGACATGAGAAGGCTGGATCAAGCCGTCTGACATGACTGCGGCACGTTCAATGATATTTTTGAGTTCTCTGACATTTCCCGGCCAAGAGTAGGAGGCCATTAGCAGTTCCAGGGCTACTGAGGACATCTGAGCCGGTTTTGATGCATTTTTGAGGAAATGATCCACAAGCAAGGGGATATCTCTCTTCCTCTCTCTTAACGGTGGGAGGTAGATGGAAAAGACATTCAAGCGATAGTAAAGGTCTTCCCGAAACTCTCCCTTCTTGACCATTTTTGTAAGATCTTTGTTGGTAGCGGCAATGAATCGGACATCCACCTTGATCGAGTCGGTTCCCCCGACTGTTTCGAATTCTTTTTCCTGGAGAGCGCGAAGTATTTTGGCCTGGGTGGTCAAAGGCATATCCGCAATCTCATCCAAGAAAAGAGTCCCCCCATTCGCCATTTCAAACTTCCCAAGTTTCTTGCTATTCGCACCGGTGAAGGACCCCTTTTCATGGCCAAAAAGCTCGCTTTCCAAGAGCCCTTCGGGGATTGCCACACAGTTGAGCTTAATAAACGGTTTGTCCTTGCGTAGGCTGTGCTCGTAAATGCTGGTGGCGACGAGTTCCTTGCCTGTTCCACTCTCTCCTGAAATGAGAATTGTCGAATCTGTCGGTGCCACCTTGAGGATCTGGTTGAAGACCCCACGGATGTTCCTGTTCTGGCCAATAATCTTGGGGAAATGCTGTTTGGCTTCCACTTTACTAAGGACGTCCGTGACTTGTTCAAAAACCCTGGCAAAGTGCTCCATGTCATCCCGGGGTGTGCCTTGATCACTTCCAACACCGGGCGAGGACGTGGCCATGGCAGGAAGCTCTTGTGCCCTTTTCACAAACTTCTCCACTGGACGCAGGATGAGCCGAGTCACCAACAGGCCGGATATAAGTGCGCTGGTTACAATAATGATGACTGACCAGAAAACAGGCCACGTGGAATCTAAGCCGTGCCTGATGGCGTATTGTATGACGCGAAAGACCACGATAGCTGCCAAAGAGGCAAATCCGGCAAAGATGATCGGGATTATGATGTGAAGGCTGATGCGAAAGCGTGTCTGTTTCACGGAATAAGTGGTTAGTGCTCAGTTGTTCGTGGTTAACGGATGTAAGACATAGCCCAAAGTTAATAATCCAAAGCTGACGGCTTCGTAAAAAGTC
>JBEQLC010000005.1:0-21963 GCA_040326175.1 Desulfobacteria bacterium
GTACGTGAGTATTTCAATTCGCGGGACAACACAGCCATCGAGCGTTAGATGGGGTTTTGAAATGGTTTCTAATCTTCTACTAACTCCAAGGCCCCCGAATTGCACCAGCGAACGCAGGAAGGGTTAGGGGGAATACCGCAGAAATCGCACTTAAGGGGAAAGCCGGTCTCAGCCTCTATGAAAAAAGATTTCTGTGGGCACGTAGCCCGGCAGAGGACACACATATCGTATGTCTGATCACCAGCCTTTATGGTGAGTTTCGACGTGCAGGCCGCATCCACAAAGGGACCGGCAATCACGGGAAAGAATGTGTTCCCCTCTCGAAAAACCCGGATTCGGGCCCTTCGCGGATTGGCAATGCCCGTCACATGATTCAGAGAACAGGCTATCTCGCAATGCCTGCAGCCGGTGCATTTGTTGTGATCAATCACTATCTTCGGCATATCTATGCTTCCAGTTCCAGGGACTCCAGGGTTTCAGGTCTGGGGACGCCATTCTCGCCCCAGCCTCGAACTTCATAGTACTTGGGCAGCATTTCATCTACCTGACTGATCTGCCCTTGAGCGGGACCGTCCTGGATAGGTTCTTTGAAGAATCTCTCGGGCAAAGTGTCATGCGAACTGTCAAATCCGGCTCGCATGTTGAAAAGTCTTTCCAGGTTCCAAATTCGTTCTCCGATCCTCAGGAGGTCATCAGCGCGGTACTCAGTGCCCAGACAGCTATTAATCATGGGGATGAGGTTGTTAAACTTAAGTCCCAGCAATGGCCAGTTACAAAGACCGAGGGAATCCATGACAGCGGCCATATCCTGGTATTGTTTGACCAATTCAGGCTTGCCGTCGGTGACCCAGGGATCTATTTCCAGGTGAACACTCAAAACCTCTTCAATAAAAGTATAGGCATATAGATGATGCGGGCCGTAATTGGACGTAGCAAAGTGTAGACCCATACCCTGAATACCCCTCGGATCAAAGGGGGCCATGGACAGACCCTTGACGCCCATAAAGCTGCCGGGTTGACCGTATTCCTCAGCCAAGGCCTGCCCCCCTTTTCCAATTCTCTCGGCATGACCCTTTTTTGTGGCCATAAGCGTCAAGGCCTGAATGAGATCCTCTCCCTGCCCAAACCTCAGTTCAAGCTTCAAGTTGTCCTTGGAAAGGACCCCCTTTGCCACCAACTCCATGCCTGTAGCCACGGTCCCGGCTGCCGCAATCGGATCGAGTCCCATCTCGGCACAGACAATATTGGCCATACCGATGATGCTAAGGTCTCTAATACCACAGTTAAGTCCAAGAGCTCCAATAGCCCAGTAAGTAGGTGCCATGCCTCTGCCTTTGAAAAGAGGATAATTCACATCCGTCTTCTTGAGACAGGCGATAGGGCAAGCAAAACACCCGCTACTCCTCAAAGCAAAAGCATTTGATAGCGCCTCGGTTCCGATATCTTTTAATTCCGTAAAAGCGGCACCCTGAAAATTATTCTGAGGCAGTATCCCCTTTTGGTAACAGAGATCTACAAAAAAAGCAGACCCCCAGGCGGACATGGAATGAGAGGTGAGCGGGGCGCTGTTTAATTTGTTAATCAGGTTGGTGACTACCCTAACAAACCGATCACTCTCTGCAACTGACAGCGAATGGCGCCCCCTAACCACGATGGCCTTGAGATTCTTAGACCCCATGACCGCCCCGATGCCGGCACCCCCGACGGACAAGAACCCGTCATTAACTATATTTGCCAACGGGACCAACTTTTCGCCGGCCGGGCCGATAGAGACCAGATGCGTCTCCCGGGCCGCCCATTCGTCCGTCATGTTCTTCTTAAAGACTTCCTCAGTCTCCGATGTGGTACGGCCCCAATATTGAAGGCCTGGCTGGATACTGATTTTGTCGTCGAGGATGGAGAGGATAACCGGTGATTCAGCCCTCCCCTCAATGATGATCATGTCGAATCCGGCAAACTTCAGCTCTGCCCCGAAGTGTCCCCGCATCTTGGCACATGCAATGGTTCCGGACAGTGCGCTCTTTGTGACAACATTACAGGAAGCGCCGGTTACAGCCCCCGTACCCACAAGCGGGCCTGAAACGAAAATCACTTTGTTTTCCGGCCCCAAGGGGTCCGTTTTGGGGTCGACTTCGTCTGAGTAGACCTTGACCCCGAGACCCCGTCCCCCCATAAATTGGGTCAGCAACTTTGGGGCGATCTCTTCAACCGAGTGCTTTTCTTCGGATAGGTTGACACGAAGGCAACGACCGGTGCGTCCGTACATAAAATAGCCTCTATTCGCTCACGCTTTGGAAATTCTACGACGCATTGAAATTATATCCTTGGTATTGATGGAGTGTTGGAATAGCTGCTTTCAACCCAACACTCCATTACTCCAGTCAATCAGATGCTACGCTGCCCCCTTGAGCCACTCCACGGTCTTGTCCTTCAGGGCCTGGTCATAGCCAAAGGTTACGCATGCCGTGCGACAACATCCGCAGCCGATACATTTTTCCGTCTCAACATATATGGAACCTTGCTCGTCTACAATGGCGTGTACAGCGCAAACAGGTTCAGCATAACACGACTTGCAGTTGTGTTTACAAATAATGTTCAACATTATTATTCCCTCCTTAGGCTCACCAACTTTTATTCAGTAGTAGCGTTTATTGGGTTAAAATCACCAAAATCTCCACGGCCGCCAAAAACCTGCTAGCCCAGTATCTTTTCAACCTCTTCAGCATCACTATCCATGACATAGGTAATGCCGGACTGGTCTGCCGCGTCCCGGGTAAGGGAGACCAGGTCATCTCGGTCGATATACTGAAGAGCAAACTTCCGGGCACCTGCCATGAGCTGTTGTAAACCCTGTTTCATTCTGTCGATGTAAGAATACATGCCAATGGCCCCTGCAGGAATTTCCGAAAAATCATTGCCAAATCGTTCTTTGAGTTCGGCTCCGACGGCAAAAAGCTTCAGGTATCCGTCGCTCGGGTCTTCCCCTTCATCTTCCATCTTCTGTGCCATCAATTTACCGTGGGTCTTGCCTACCATGGCAGCAGTCAACATGGCCCTTCCCAGGCAGATCGCCTTCACATAGGGAGCTCCCAGGGCAATGGCCTTGAAGAGATGGTCTTCCAAAGAGAGTCCGCCTGCGATGGCAATGGGTGGGATATAAGCCCCTTTGGCCTTCATTTTCTCACACATCTGATAAGTCAAACACTCCAGTTGCACCGTAGGAATGCCCCATTCGTTCATCATGCGCCACGGGCTCATTCCCGTGCCTCCGCCGGCCCCGTCTATGGTCAAGAGATCAATCTTAGCATCAGAAGAATACTTGATGGCCCGGGCCAAGTCAGCAGGCCTATAGGCACCAGTTTTCAAAGTGACGTACTTTGCGCCCAGGCTCCGGAGGCGTTCCACCGATTTATGGAAGGCCTCTTCATCGACCATGCCCAGACGGGAATGGCGCTCAAACTCTGTGATGCCGCCTGCCTTGAAGGCTTCTTGAACAGCAGGATTGGTGGGATCCGGAAGCACTATATAGCCTCGGTCCTTGAGCTCAAGGGCACGCTCTATGGACGGGAGTTTCACCTCGCCTCCGATGTCTTTTGCACCCTGTCCCCACTTCAATTCAAAAATCTCTATACCCAGTTTCTCTATCACGTATTCCGGTACGCCCAACTTGGTATCCTCCACATTGGCCTGAATGATGATCCCGCCTTTGCCGTCGTACCATTCCTTGAATGCATTGACCCTGCGTTCCATCTCAGGGGACCTGGATATTTTTCCGTTACTGAACTCTGCCTCTGGGTCCATGCCGCAGATGTTCTCTCCCGCGACCACGATCACCCCGGATATGGCAGCGCCGACAGCCACATCTGTCCAGTTGATCCGGGCAATATCAGTCGATCCCACAGCCCCTGTGAAGACTGGAAAATTAAGCTTGATGCTTCCGTCGGCACCAAGCGCCGTGGTTGTATCCACGGCCGGAAACGTGGCTTTGTCCGGATCGGCTTCAACGCCCACGGCCCCAACTGCTGTTCCCTGGATATTGAAATGGGAAAAGTCCACAGGGTAATCCTTCTCAGACCCGGCTGTGATTTTTCCAAAAGGAATCGGATAGAGGACCTCTCTCCCTTTGAGTGCTGATCGCCCAATCTCACAGGGCCCCTCACACCCGTCTACGCATGTTACACAGATGCCGGAGATGGGTGCAGGGTCCACCCGAGTGGTCGTTAAGGTGGCTGCGCTTCGATTCGGTTTGCTAAATGACATGGTTCGTTTCCTCCTTCAATCCATTTTTTTTAGACAAAAAAAAGCCCAACTATCTACACTAGATAGTTGGACATCGGTGTCGTCGTTTGAGAGTCACTCCTTTGTAACCCTGAAACCGTCCAGATTGTATTAAGAAAGCTCACGCCTGTCAACAGTTTTTGTACGCCAGGTCCCGCGAGATCTTATGAGATGTAAGTGTTACTTACATTTCATCTGTTAATATAATTGCCTCTGAAATTTCCCTCATGGATTTGCGCACATCCATGCTTCTTCGTTGAATCCACCGATAGGCGTCCGCGCCAGATAACCCGCGGCGTGTCATCAATATGTCTTTGGCCCGCTCGACAAGCTTTCTTGATTCCAACTCCTCTTGAATAACCTTGGTTTTTACCATCAACTCGGTGTTCTCAATGGCTACAGCCGCCTCATTTGCCACGGTGATCAAAACATTCTTTTCGGTTTCTGTAAACTCATGAGGATCGGATGTGTAGCAGTTGATCACGCCAACAACCCTGTCCTTGACCACCATAGGGACACTCAGCAGAGAAACAAGCCCCTCTTTCTTTGCCAGTTCCTTCTCCTTGTAATCCGGTTCTTCCAAAACATTCAAAACTGATCTGGAATTGCGTGTGAGGGCCACCTGCCCCGTGATCCCCTCCCCCATCTTCAGAGAGCGCTCCTTCAGATAGTCTTCGCTTATGCTCTGGGTTGCACGAAGCTTCAGGGCATTGTCGGTGTCATCCAACAGCCAAAGGGCACAAATCTTGGAACGCATGGTCTCAGCCGTCACCGTGACCACCAGGCGCAGAACATCCTCAATGTAGCGCTCTGACGTGATTGCCTTGCTGATTCGGGTGAGGGCCTCGATATGTCTTTCAGAAGCCTCGATTTCTGTCATGAAATTAAATATATGGGGAAGGTGCCAACCTGTCAAGGAGAGTTGTCCCCCGGGGATGCCCAAGGCTGAAACAAAGGCATGGAGGCTGCCCTATTTAATTGATGTCTGCGTGGTAACTCTGAAGGGACTTCACTTGGCCGTGACCCCGCCGGAAAGCAGCGATCCCCTTGGCGGCTGCAACGGCCGCAGCCGGTGTGGTGATATAGGGCACCTTATACTTGATCGCAGCCTTGCGGATATAAGAATCATCGTTTTTGCTCAGCTTGCCGCTCGGTGTATTGACGATCAACTGAATCTCCTTGTTCTTAATCCCATCTACGATATTAGGCCGGCCTTCCTGAATCTTCCGTATGGTTTCGGATTCGATGCCGTGTTCGGCCAGGAAGCTGTGCGTCCCTTCGGTCGCCCTGATCTTGAAGCCAAGTTCGTCGAACTGCCTGGCAGCCTCCAGAATAGCTTGTCTGTCCTTCTGAGATACTGTGATTAGCACGGTCCCCTCTGAAGGAAGACACAGCTGCGTACCCTCTTGAGCCTTGAAAAACGCCAGTCCAAAAGAGTCGGCTAGTCCCAGGACCTCCCCTGTCGACCGCATTTCCGGCCCCAGGAGCGGATCGACCTCCTGAAACATATTAAAGGGAAAGACAGCCTCCTTGACTCCAAAGTGTGGGATCGATTTGGGCTTCAAGTCAAGGTCGGCAAGCTTCTTTCCGACCATGAACTGGGTGGCAATGCGCGCCATGGAGATGTTACACACCTTGGATACCAAGGGGACGGTTCGAGACGCACGCGGGTTAGCCTCAAGGATGTAGACCGTGTCGTTCGCTATGGCGTACTGGATGTTCATCAGGCCGACGACATTCAGTTCCACTGCGATCTTTCTTGTATACTCGTAGATGGTATCAAGGTGTCTGTCAGGGATGCTGATAGGAGGAATTGCGCAGGCAGAGTCTCCGGAATGCACGCCGGCCAGTTCGATATGCTCCATGACTGCAGGCACAAAGGCATCCGTGCCGTCTGCAACGGCATCTGCTTCCGCCTCAATAGCATTCTCCAGAAACTTGTCGATCAGAATAGGACGCTCAGGTGCGACATCCACGGCTGCCGCTACATAGTGCTTGAGCATGTCCTCGTCGTGGACCACCTCCATGGCCCGTCCACCAAGAACGTATGAAGGCCTGACCATGAGCGGATAGCCTATCCTTTCAGCTACATCAAGGGCTTCTTCGAGGGTGCTCGCCATACCCGATTCCGGCTGGGGAATGCCCAGCTTTCGCATCTTGTGGCGAAAGCGGTCCCGGTCCTCGGCAAGATCTATAGCTTCCGGTGATGTGCCGATAATCTTGACGCCGGCCTCGGCAAGCTCCTTGGCAATGTTTAAAGGGGTCTGCCCACCGAATTGAACGATGACTCCTTCTGGCTTTTCCTTTTCATAGATGCTCAAGACGTCTTCTACCGTAAGCGGCTCAAAGTATAGCTTGTCTGAAGTGTCGTAATCTGTTGAGACAGTCTCGGGATTGCAGTTGACCATGATCGACTCAAACCCCTCGTCACGCAGTGCAAATGCCGCATGAACGCAGCAGTAATCAAACTCGATCCCCTGGCCAATGCGGTTGGGCCCTCCCCCCAGAACCATGATCTTGCGCTTTTTGCTCGTCGCCACCTTGTCAGGGGCATTGTAGGTGGAAAAATAGTAGGCTGCATCTTCCACCCCACTGACCGGCACGGGCTCCCAACCCTCGACTACGCCCAGAGAGGTACGCCGTTCCCTAATACCCTTCTCAGGAATGCTCAGGATCTCTGACAGGTACCGGTCTGAAAACCCGTCTTTCTTGGCTTGCGCAAGCAGGTCGTCCGGGACAGTATTGCCCTTGCATTTCAGAATCTTCTCTTCCAGCTCCACAAGCTCTTTCATCTGTTCGATGAACCATGGCTTGATATAAGTCTTCTCGTAAAGCTCATCCACCCCGGCACCCTTGCGCAAGGCCTCGTACATGACAAACTGTCGCTCACTTGTGGGTTCCGCCAGAAGCTCCATCAGTTCATCCAGAGACTTCTCATGAAAATCTTTGGCAAAGCCAAGACCATAGCGGCTGTTCTCTAAAGACCGAATCGACTTTTGGAAGGCCTCTTTATAAGTCTTGCCGATGCTCATTACTTCGCCGACGGCCCGCATCTGCGTCCCGAGCTTGTCCACGGCGCCCTCAAACTTCTCAAAGCCCCATCGCGCAAACTTGACGACCACATAGTCGCCCCACGGCGTATACTTGTCCAGGGTTCCCTCCCTCCAGTATGGGATTTCATCCAGGGTCAAGCCTCCCGCCAACATGGAGGAAATAAGAGCAATCGGAAAACCGGTGGCCTTGGATGCAAGGGCGGAAGAACGTGAGGTCCTCGGGTTGATCTCAATCACTACCACGCGGCCCGTCTTGGGATCATGGGCGAACTGGATGTTGGTGCCACCGATCACCTGGATGGCCTCGACAATGTCATAGGACCACTTCTGAAGACGCTCTTGAAGTTCAGGATCAATGGTCAGCATGGGCGCAGTGCAAAAGGAATCGCCTGTGTGAACGCCCATGGCATCAACATTCTCTATGAAACAGACGGTAATCATCTGGTTTTTGGCGTCGCGCACCACCTCAAGCTCTAATTCCTCCCACCCCATGACCGACTCTTCAACCAGTATCTGGCCCACAAGGCTCACCGAGATGCCGCGGCTAGCCACCGTGCGAAGCTCTTCCACATTGTACACCAGGCCTCCGCCGGTTCCGCCCATAGTATACGCAGGACGAATCACAACCGGGTAGCCGAGTTCGGCAGCTATCTCTTCCGCCTCCTCCACGCTGTAGGCAAGGGAGCTTTCCGGCATCTCGATGCCGAGTCGATTCATGGTCTCTTTGAAGGCGCTTCGGTCCTCGCCCCGCTCTATGGCATCGGCCTGGACACCGATGATCTGAACACCATACTTGTCAAGCACCCCCTTACGATACAATTCCGAGGAGAGGTTCAGACCGGATTGGCCGCCAAGATTGGGAAGCAGCGCATCCGGCCTTTCTTTTTCAATGATCTCCGTCATAACCTGGATGTTCAGCGGCTCGATATAGGTTACGTCGGCCATGCCGGGGTCTGTCATGATGGTCGCCGGATTCGAGTTGACCAGAACAATCTCGTAACCAAGTTGCCGGAGGGCTTTGCAGGCCTGGGTACCGGAATAGTCGAATTCACACGCCTGGCCGATGACGATCGGGCCGGAGCTGATAATCATCACCTTCTTTATGTCATCACGTCTTGGCATAGAAACACACCTGTCTCCGTTAGAAGTCTGTTGTTAGGGAGATTTTGAGATGGCCCTACGTAGCAGATTGGGTTGGGCACGTCAACAGGAAGAAAACGGGAAAATTCTCCACACTACTTTCAAGGGATGCTCTGCCGTGAGACCTTTAAGCAACCCCTTTGAGAGGCCATCATGAACTTTTTGGGGACCCCATCAGCGTGAAGCGAACGGCCCACTCCAAAGATATTATGCCTAAAACTTCCAGGCCATGGGGAGCCTTCTGCCGTAGCCGAAGGACTTGGACGTCACCTTCAACCCCGGGGGTGCCTGTTGCCGTTTATACTCATTTCGATCTATACGAAAAATAATATCCCTGACGACCGCCGGGTCAAACCCCATGCCAATGATTTCTTCCGGCCCTTTATTCTCTTCAATATATTCCCTTAAGATCCCATCCAAAATGTCATAAGGCGGCAGGTCATCCTGGTCCAACTGATCCGGCTTAAGTTCTGCTGAAGGTGGCTTTTGGAGAATTCTTGCTGGAATGACTTCTCCATCCTTGTTGATGAGACGGGCGAGCTCATAGACCATCATCTTAGGAACGTCCGAAATAACGGCCAGGCCTCCGCTCATGTCACCATACAAAGTGCAGTAGCCGACGGCGAGTTCGGATTTATTCCCAGTGGAAAGGAGGAGACACCCGAGCTGATTCGAAAAGGCCATCAGAAGGACCGCCCGTATCCTGGCCTGGATATTCTGTCCTGTAATTTCAGCAGCCACATCTTCGAGGGCAGGAGACAGCTCTTGTAGAAACTTATCGAATATGCCTGTAACCGGCACTTGGACAAATTCAATCCCCAGATTCTGTGCGAGCTGTCGTGTATCCTCAAAGTTATCCTTGGAGGTGTATTGAGAGGGCATGAAAACGCCCATGACATTTTCCGTGCCGAGGGCCTGTACGGCAACACAGGCGGTAACGGCCGAATCAATCCCCCCGCTCAGCCCCATCACTGCTTTAGAAAATCCGCACTTCCGGACATAGTCTCTGGTGCCCATAACCAGAGCCTTCAGAACGGACTCTGTCTCTGTTTCAACAACTGCATGGAGATCGCCTTTTTGGGTGTCAGTATCATAAACAACCATATCCTCTTCAAAGTCAGTGGCATGAGCCCCAATCTGACCTCTTTTATCAAAAGCCGTGCTTGCGCCGTCGAAAAGCACACTGTCATTGCCTCCCACCTGGTTCACATAAATGAGCGGGACACCATATTTCTTGGCAATGTCGCCGAGCTTAGCCCACCTGAATTCTCGTTTGCCTGCATAGTAAGGAGAGGCAGATATATTTATGATGAGATCAGCCCCCTCCTTCACCATGAGGGCCACCGGGTCAATAGGGTATAGTCGTTTTGAAAAGAGCTCCTTGTCGTTCCAAATATCCTCACAGATGGTTATACCTATCTTCCGGCCTTTGTATAAAAAAGACGAACATTCCGTGCCCGGTTCGAAGTACCTTCTTTCATCAAATACGTCATATGAGGGCAGTAATCTTTTGTTGGCTTGATGAAGGATCTCTCCTTCATCAAAAAGCACGGCTGAGTTGTAAAGCGGGTTACCTTCTTCATCTGGATTTTCATCCACAAACCCGCAAATGACACCAATCCCTTTGACGGACTCAACGAGTCTGTGGAGATGGCCCAGGTTCGCAGCCACAAAGTCTTGTCTCTCTAAAAGATCCCGCGGCGGATATCCAGAGATAACCAGTTCCGAGAAGATGACGAGATCACACGAAAGGCCTTTTGCCTTCTCCACGAACCTCAGCATCTTTTCGGTGTTCCGTGCAAAATCCCCGATGGTGGGATCAATTTGGGCCAGAGCAATTTTCATTGCGTAATTACAATGCCAAAACTAATTTTAGCCGCAGACCCACGCAGACATCGGCGGCTAACTAGTTCTTCTACATAATGGGGAGGTATTTTTCTATCTCAAAACGGCTCACATGGGTACGATAGGAATCCCATTCGATTTTCTTGTTTTCTATGAATTTGTTGAATATGTGGTCACCCAGGGTCTCACGCACCAACTCGCTCTTTTCCACCTCCCCGATTGCTTCAAAAAGGTTGCCCGGGAGCGATTCAATGCCAGCCTCCACTCGTGCTGCCTCGTCCATCTCGTAGATGTCCTCCTCCACCGGGTCGGGAAGCGGATAGTTCTCTTCAATCCCCCTTAAACCGGCTGCCAGCATCAAAGCAAAGGCCAGATAAGGATTGCAGGCTGGATCGGGTGAACGGAACTCGATGCGCGTAGCCTCCTCCTTGCCTGGCTTGTACATGGGCACCCGCACCATAGCCGAGCGGTTGCGGCGAGCCCAGGAGACATATACCGGGGCCTCATAACCGGGTACAAGGCGCTTGTAGGAGTTCACCCACTGGTTGGTGATCGCTGCCATCTCGCGGGCATGGCGCATGATCCCGGCAATGTAAGACTTGCCCACAGGAGACAGGTGGTACTCATCGCCGGCATCGAAGAATGCATTGCTCTCTCCCTGGAAAAGGGACTGGTGCGTGTGCATGCCGCTTCCGTTTTCCCCAAAGAGGGGCTTGGGCATGAAGCTGGCATAGAATCCGTTCAGCCTGGCAATCTCCTTGACAACGATCCTGAGGGTCATGGTCTTATCGGCCATCTTCAAACCTTCGTCATAACGCATATCAATCTCATGCTGACTTGGGGCAACCTCATGGTGGCTATATTCTATCTGGATCCCCATATCCTGGAGCGCGAAGATCGTCTCTCTCCTCAGATCGCTCCCCATGTCCAAGGGTCGCGCATCGAAATATCCGCCCTTATCGATGATCTTAGGTTCCTCATTATTGGCAAAGTAGAAATACTCAAGTTCCGGCCCCACGTTGAATGTATATCCCTGGCCTGCCGCTTTCTTCAAAACCCGCTTGAAGACATAGCGGGGATCTGCCTCATAAGGGCTGCCGTCAGGCTGGAGGATATCACAAAACATTCTGGCCACCGGTCTATCTCCCGGCCTCCACGGCAAAAACTGAAAAGTGGTGGGATCCGGTTTTGCGATCATGTCGCTCTCCTCGATCCGGGCAAACCCCTCAATCGAAGACCCATCAAAACCCATCCCCTCGGTTAAGCCCTCACCCAGTTCAGAGGGGGTTACCGCGAAGCTCTTCAATATCCCCAACACATCTGTAAACCAGAACTGGACGAAGCTGACCTCCGTATCTTTGACAATGTTCCTGACATCCTCTTCGGTTTTGCAGATCATCTCTGATTACTCCTCCTTTTGGCTTATTCGTGTCTTGGCAAACAAGGTTTGGGTCTCTCTATCAAGTAATAGGCCAACAAGTCGCCCTCTAATATTATCAAATAGTTACCATAATATCGCATGAAAGTGAGTAACATTTTTGTGGTTCCACGTCCAGGAAAACTACATTTTTGTGTGCCATGCCGGTGTCTGCATCCCTAATAAATTAGCCTTCCGCGCCCCGCGAGCCGCATTTGCCAGAAACTGTGCCTGTCTGCTTTCTGCAACAGTTTTGTTTGTTTCTTGGTCGATGGCTACATTATTGTTGGTTTGTCGGTGCTTTCTTGTGAATTGCTGTCCACGGCGACGCCCCCTACTTATCCCCTCTCCTAAGATATTATTGCCTGTGAATCCAGTTAGTTATCCCATCTTTCTGTTTTTTTTGAGCGGCGGTTCGCAACAGCGTTTGGCACGCCCTTTGCGATTGTTCGCGACGACGCCGTTCGGCGAAGCAAGGGTACGCACAAGAAATTGGAGGAACAGCTATGAGGAATCTGAACAAGCTTTGCTACATGTTAAAGAAGGGCAGTCATCTATTTGTGCGCTGCGGTTGGTGACGAAATATGACCGAGGCTCGAATGAGCTACTCAGTTACAAATGGACGCCCCTGGTTTCATACACTAAAAGAAACTCGAACCGTCCCAACAGTGTGTGCACAATTTTTCTTTTGGAAGCCCGACGGCGGTCACGAGATCTTCGAGTTTCTGGTAAACCAGTGTCGTCAATCCGAGCCTTTCTCTGATTCGTTCGATCATTTCAAGGTTTTTGGGAGAATTCGCCAGTGCGTATTCTTCCAGAAAATCAGTTTCATTGCCTTCTATTTCATCAATGGCTTTTCGGCCGGCCAAGTCAAGCGTAGACCGTGAAGTTGAAAAATTCAGAAACTCACAGGGATATATCAAGGTCGGACAAGCTGGCCGCATGTGAACCTCTAGCGCACCATAATCAAACAGCTTTTTTATATTGTCTTTCAACTGTGTTCCGCGAACAATCGAGTCTTCACAGAAAAGCAATCTCTTGCCATCAATCAAGTCCTTCACCGGTATGAGCTTCATCCTGGCAACCAGGTCACGTTGATTCTGGTTTTGCGGCATGAAACTCCGCGGCCATGTGGGTGTGTATTTCACAAACGGTCGAATATACGGGAGGTGTCTGGCATTCGCATATCCTATCGCATGCCCAATCCCTGAGTCCGGGATTCCTGCCACAAAATCTATTTCGGTATCGTCGTTTTTGGCCAGTGCAGCCCCACAGCGGTTGCGCAAGGCTTCTACATTAATCCCTTCATAGCTTGAAGCCGGATAGCCGTAATACACCCACAGGAAGGTGCAAATCTGCATAACGTCTCCGGGCTTTTTGCATTGCTCGTATCCATCCGGCGTTATGTAGACGACTTCACCAGGCCCCAAGTATTTGTCAATTTCAAAATTGAGATTCGGCAATGCACAAGACTCAGAAGAGGCGGCAAATGCCCCTTCCTTCTTTCCTATGACAATTGGTGTTCTGCCCAGCCTATCCCGGGCAGCATAGATACCCTCCTCTGTCAACAACAGCAGCGAACAAGACCCTTTGATAGCCTCCTGGGTCTTAACGATACCTTCAACAAAAGAGTCCTCTTCGCAGATTAGCATGGCTACCAATTCAGTGGGATGCAGGTCACCACCGCTCATTTCAGAGAAATGCACCTTTTTCCTCAAGGCCTGCTGCCCAAGCTCTTTCAGATTGGTGATTTTGCCAACCGTAACGATCGCGAAAGTGCCCAAATGGGATCCGATAATCAAGGGTTGGGAATCCGTATCGCTGATTACTCCGATGCCAAAGTTCCCCTGGAACTTGTCCAAATCGGGTTCAAACTTGGATCGAAAATAATCGTTTTCGATATTGTGAATGGCTCGCGAATATCCTTTCGAGTTTTTCGCACAAAGCCCGCCGAGCTTGGTTCCCAGATGTGAATGATAATCTATGCCGTAGAACACATCCAGCACGCAATCGCCCTTTGAAACCTGACCAAATAGTCCTCCCATAATTCACTGACCTTTCTGTAAGTTTGTGACTTTGATTCTTTGCCGTCTGAACCGCGAAGGTGCGTAGTAACATCTTTTGAATCGGAATTCTACGGCTTTTCCATCCCAGGTGGTGTCCTAATTTGAAAGGAGGCTTCCACTTCCAGCCTCCTTCCAAATTAGGACACCACCCGATTTTGAGCAAAAAGTCCCACTTCCTGCATTGAAGGTCTCCGCAGTCCCGACAAATCGGGACGGGGAATGCGCTCGCTGTTGCAGTTCAAGGCCCATTTGCATAATCATCCGGGTTTCGATATGGGTTTGTTATCTTGATTTTGCTGATATCATAGATAATGGCAACCTTGAAGTGCGGTTAGTTTCAAGATACTGGGAAGGAATTGGGAATGGGGCTTGACGGCCCCTTTTTAGATTGTGGTAATTATCTTGAGGCAATGACAGAGTGGAAAACTACCCATAGTTTCTTGTAATCCTTAGTCTGGAGTGGATGAATCTCAGCGAATCTTGGTCACTAAAGATATGGGTAGCCAATCTATTACTTAACCAAGCCATGCTCAACAAGGTAGTCATTGGCTACCTGTGACGGTTCCATCTTCTCGATGTCCACTCGGACATTAAGGGCTTGCCATACCTTCTGACTCTTGGCCACCATTCCAGGCGTGGCGGGTTTGCCTCCTCCAGGAAAGGTGTGTACTAGCCCATCGAGGATGTCGGCGATCTCGGGATATTTTTTCAACACCTCTTCTCTTACGCAAGGCGTCAAATCGTACGGAGGGAAGAAGGACCGGCCATCAACGTAAACATGCCAACCATATTTGGTGATTGAAGCGTCGGTGCCGAAAACCATGGCAACATCTGTTTGTCTTTCTTTCAAAGCGATCAATGAGGCCCCGGGCATGCCGGTTCGGAGTGTTCTTTTGTCAACTTTAAAGTCATAGAACTTCTCCAAAGCAGGGAACCCGTCAGGCCGTGTGGAGAACTCGAAATTGACAAAGGTCTGGATGTCTTTCGCCCTCTTTTGATAAAGTCTTGCCAAATCAGACAAGGTTGACAGGTTGTATTGCTCGGCAAATTCAGGCCAAGATGCAAGGGCATAGGTGTTATTGTTCCACATGGGACTCAGCCAGATGAAATGGTTCTTCTCGTCCTCTTTTTTTACACGGTCATAGAGCTGGTTGTGATCAATGCCTGGTTTGAACTCGCGCTTGAGGTGAATCATCCAAGCTGTGCCGGTATAATCAGCACAGATGTCAATGTCACCAGATTCCATGCCCGCTCTGAGTGCCATGGAGGTAAGATCCGATCTCAGGTCGACTTTAAACCCGCGGTCTTCTAGTAATTGCTTCATGAGTTGACCCACAACGTACTGCTCCGTGAAATTCTTGTTTCCAACGGTTACCCGTTTTTCGGCAGCCTCCGCGTGGAGTGTGCCCATAATGATCGCCACTGTCGCGAGCATACTAACTATGCAATTTACGTTCAGCTTTTGCATCTTCGCCTCTCCATGTTCGCTCATCAACAGGGTGTACAATGCCTTGGTGCTCTTTCAGTGGATCTCGCCCGTGCATTGAAGATTGCTCAAGACACGTGGTTCGCCATTTTCATGCCCCTTGGCGTCATCCATTGTTCAACCCGTTCTAAAAGAAAACCCAGGGTGATGGCCATGGCAGCTGTTGGGGCCGCTCCCTGGAGGATGATGAGAGCCTCCCTGGCAAATACCCCTGTCAACGTGATCTTCCCTAAGCCCGTTCCGCCAACCAGCACAGCCAATTCCGCAGTCCCCACAGTGATGACCGTCGAGATTCTAATGCCAGCCATGATGACGGGTCTGGCCAACGGAACTTCTATCTTGCGGGCGATTTGCATTCGAGTGAGGCCCATGCCTCTAGCAGCCTCAATGATTGCAGGATCGATTGCTTTAATACTCGCATAAGCATTACGCACAATGGGCAGGATGCCGTAGATGACCAGTGCAACGATGGCTGACTGGAGACCGAAGCCGAGCATTGGGGCCATAATAGCAATGACAGCCAGGCTGGGTATGCTCTGTCCAACACTGGCTCCGCCAATGACAGGAAGTGCCAGTTTTTCAAGGCCTTGTCGAGTGACCAGAATGCCGAGGGGCACACCAATGGCGCTTGCGATGACAACGGCTATGAAAACCATCTTGAAATGATCCCATGCGCTGTAAAACACATCGCCATAACTGAAGGTCGTGTAGATTCCAACCTTGCCGAGGCTGGTGACCCAAGTGGTAGCGCCAAGAAGAAATGCCAACAGGCTTATGAGAATAATATGATGTCTCATGGGGATGGTTCCACGTAAGCGGCTTCTTTCAGCGACGCCTGGATTGACTCAAATGTCACGACGCCTTCCAGTTTATTCGAGGAATCAACGATGGCCAGCACGTTTAGTCCGCTGGTCAACATGAGCGAAAGGGCTTCACTCAGAACAGCATTCCTGGACGCGATAACCACTGAGGTTGTCATGACGCCTTTTACTTTGTCGCCCTTCTCCAAGTCTGCTGACCCTATCCAGCCCGCAAACCTTTCTTCAGCATCAATAACGGCCAGCCAATTCGTTCTTTCTTGCTTCATCCGCTCCTTCGCGATTGCCACAGTCTCATCCAGATTTACAGTCGGGGCATCCCTTCTCATAACCTCCTGAGTGCGAATTAGCTGCAAACCTTTTAGAGCGCGATCAGTCCCAACAAAACTGGCTACAAACTCATCTTTTGGTCTGAAAAGCAAGTCAGCAGGCGGTGCGTATTGGACAAGTCGTCCTTCATTCATGAGGGCAATCTTATCCCCCATCTTGATTG
Source organism: Desulfobacteria bacterium (assembly GCA_040326175.1). Lineage (GTDB taxonomy): Bacteria > Desulfobacterota > Desulfobacteria > Desulfobacterales. The sequence continues at coordinate 16,597 of JBEQLC010000005.1, forward strand.
CCTCATAGATGTCATGAGTCACAAATATAATGGTTTTCCGGATCTCCCGCTGGACTTTCAAAAGCTCATTCTGCAGATCCACCCGCGTGATGGGATCAATAGCTCCAAAGGGCTCGTCCATTAAAAGGACTGGAGGGTCCGCTCCCAATGCCCGGGCTACACCGACCCGTTGGCGCTGGCCGCCGGACAGCTCGCGAGGATACTTGTCCATGAATTCATAAGGATCCATTCTTAAAAGCCCCAACAATTCCCGTGCTCGTTGTATCTGCTTGGCTTTGGGCCAGCCTTTTAGTACCGGCACCGTTGCAATGTTTTCACCAACGGTCATATGCGGAAACAGACCCACATCCTGGATGGCATAGCCAATATTTCTTCGCAGTGCGTTCTCGTTCATGGAGGTATTGTCCACGCCGTCAATGAATATCTTTCCGCTGGTCACGGGGATCAAGCAGTTAATCATTTTCATGGTCGTTGTCTTGCCACAACCCGAAGGGCCAAGCAGCACGCACAACTCTCCCTTCTCAACCGAGAAACTCACCTCTCTGACCGCTTCTGTGCCGTCTGGATAAACCTTGGTCACTTTGTCAAGGCGGATCATTTTCCTATGATTCCCTCAAGCCTCTCGGTTGTATCCACCGCTCTAATAGGGCCATGAGGCCATCAACAAGCAGTGCCAGGGCCGAAACAAACGTTCCCCCTATGATGATTAGGTCCATCCGGACATTTCTCAACCCCCGAAATATGGGAACACCGAGTCCCCCGGCTCCAATCAAAGCCGCAATGGTGGCAATACCAATGATAAGAACCGTGGCATTCCTCAACCCGGCCACAATGACCGGAAGGGCGAGAGGAAGTTTGACCCTGATCAGGAGCTGCCATTCGCTCATGCCCATTCCTCTGCCTGCTTCTATGATGGCCGGGTCAACCTGGCGGATGGCCGTGTAGGTATTTCGTAGAACAGGCAACTGGCCATACACAATCAGTGTGATCACAGCAGGCAGGAAACCAATAGCACTCAATCCCATGCGGCCGAGAAGGAGCATAAGCAGCCCAAAGAGGGCGAGGCTTGGAACGGTCATCATGATTTCCGCCAAGTAGAGGACCAGATCAGCCATCCTTTGCCGCCCTTTTCCTGCTATGAAGATTCCTGTGGTGATGCCAAGAATCGAACCCATAATGATTGCCACAAAGCTCATCTGCATATGAGCAATGACCCAGCCCATAAGCATTTCAGGATGCCGGCACACAAATTGATAAGCTTCTAACATGATATCCCTGGAACTTCCGATTCGGGCGTATAAGTTGAGAAACCAGGTGCCCGTTTTTGACCGGCTCGCTCCCCGCGCACGAAGTGCTGCCGTAGGGCAGAACGCCCGTCCTTCAGGACGGGGTCAAGGGGAGCTATATGAAAATGTTTATTTTCCTTACCGGGCGGGGAAGCTTCATTTTTTACACCTTGGAGGTCGACGTCATTCATAAAAGAACGTTATATATCAAAGTAGCTTCAAAATTGTGTTGTGTCGAGATGCGGCCTCATGATAGACGCCGTTAACAGACTGGGATACTTTAACTGAAACCTTTTTACAGGCACAAGCCGGCCATGTCAAATCACGTTCATGTTCAGCCCAAGGAAGCCCCACCTGATCTGGTCAAGGAAATCATCTATCAGATCCGCAGGCTTATCCAAGCAAAAGAGCTATACACCAAGGAACTGACCAAGAAATATCAGGTGAGCGCCTCCCAGCTTAATTGTCTGCTCGCCCTTTATGAGCAGGGCCCTTTGCCTCCTTCTCAGATTGCCACGCACATCATGGTGAAATCAAGCACGGTCACCGGGATTATCGACCGCCTGGAGCTGAAAGGACTCGTCACCAGATCGAGAACGTCCCCCGACCGGCGTGTTATCACGATTGAACTCACAGAGTCCGGAAGAACACTCGCGGAAAACGCCCCACCTCCCATTCAGCAGAAAGTCTTAGAGGGTCTAGAGAGGCTTCCACAGAGCGAAATGGAGAAGATTGTACTCGGCCTCAACATGCTGACTCAGATGCTGGATGTTCAAGACCTTGAGGTGGAATAAAGCGGTCCCCGTCATGTCTCCGCCCCTCCTGCAATCCCGATGGCTCTCCACATAACTACCTGATTTCATGTGCATGTCAAGGAGGCTCTGGTTTAGGCCAAAGAGGTCTTGACATTCCAAAGGATCTATTGTAATGATTTCAGTTGAAATATTTTGATGTGATAATATGTGTCTATGACTATTCTGCAAGAGTCCCCACCTAATCCGTTCTTCTGGCTAATCGCATAACATGCCAAAGGGAATCCGGACGGCGGTTCGTTTAGGCCGATAACAGCCCATTGCGTTAAGCAGGGGAAGCGTGTGAAAAAACAACAGATTGAACGATCAAAGTCTTTACTGGGTGACGAAGCCGTGGAGATGCTCCTCCGTGCTCATGAGGACGCCTTGTGGATATTGGAAAATCTTGGTGTTGGCTGCAAACAGCCGGACATCCAGGCGGTCTTTCAACAGTTCGAGGCGGACGGCCTATCCGTCGTTTATGACGACCGCGTTTTTGTGACCGCCGGGCTCGTTGAACGTTGCCTCAAGACCGTGCCTGGCCTGGCTGATTTCTTCGTGCCCACAAACAGCTTTTTCATCGGCGGCACCGCACCGTACGTATATGACGACAAGGCTGGCCGTGGCGGCCTCGCCCCCACGACCGAACACCTGGTCCGGATCGCCCAACTGGCTGAAAACAATGATATTGTTGCTGGCATGGGGAGGGGTATCAAACTCAAAGACGAAGTCGAACAGATGAACATTATGGTCGATGAGTGCAGCAAACCGCTCTATTTTGCGGTCACCTCAGATGCGGCTCTAGCCAGGACGATAGAGATCTACGAACAAAGAAAGAACATCATGGTGGTGTTCTGCCTGACCCGCCCCCCACTCGAAGTAAACGAAAACTTTTCAGAACACTTCGTCAAAGTGGTCAAAGCCGGGTTGCCTGTCTTTATCTCTGCGATGCCTATGGCGGGCATCAGCGCCCCCTATTGTTACAACGGGGTCCTGGCCATGACCCACGCAGAAGTGCTTTTCGGCATCTGCGCTGCGCAGTTGCTCAACCAGGGTACAATCTGTGTTCACGCTGGGTTTCCCACCATTGCCGACCCAAGGATTGAATACAACCCGAATTACGGGCTCATCAGTCACAATTTCTTGAACATTCTCATGACTCATTTGAACCTCATGTTGAACCTGCCCACATTCCAGAGCGGGTGTACCACCCACGAGGAACATCTCACAGAACAGGCTTTTGCGGATGCCAAGATGGGTCGTGCCCTGTGGCTGAAATACGGATTTCATATGATGCGTCATTCTTTTGCCTTCCTTCGTTACCTGATCGACTTCTCCATCGCCAAACTCGAAAAGACCATAGAGGACGCGAAATCGGTGACGCCGGATGATGCTCCTGAAGTGGAAACACCGGCTTACGATGAAAGGGGCATGGAATCCGTCAAACGCATCGGATTAGGAATGTACATGGAAGATTCGCTTACCACGGCCAACTTAGGAAAGATATTCGTTAGTTGAACTGCTACAAGGAGCGCATTCCCCGCAGCTTGTCGTAGCAGAGCGGACCTGTCCGCCGGTATTGTGGCGGGGTTCCCGTCTTGACGGGGCTGCAGGGAGCTTCAATAATCACAGGAGGTGTCAAAATGGCAAGTATAGCGGGCATTATATCGCAACATGGAAGAATCACCGCCAATTGTACAAGACAAGTAGGCAAGATGTTGAAGCTCATGCGGCATCGCGGCGAGGACAACACCGTTATCCGGACGCTGACGGATGACCGCGGCGCCCTGGGTGCCAGCGAAATCAACCTTACACCCAGAACAACGCATTGTACGTCGGTCGACGCACCTCCATACATACTCTTTGATGGTGAACTCTACAACGAAAGGCCGGAAGGTCAGAGCGATCTTGACCTTGTCCAGGAATACTATGAGAAATACGACAAGAAATGCTTTTCACGGCTGGATGGGGTTTTTTCCTGTGCTGTGGTGGAAAAAGATGAGGAAGTTATCCTCGCCCGGGACCACATCGGAGCCAGGCCGCTCTTTTTTGGCTCGGACGACAGCATATTCTACTTCAGCTCAGAGATGAAGGGGCTGATTGATCATGTGAAATTCAACTTGGAAGAGCTTTCTCCAGGGTGCCTGTACAGCAGCAAAAAAGGAATGACACGGTTTGATCCATTTGTGCCTGACATCCCTGAAATTGATGACCTGCAGGGCACGGCAAGGGCGTTGAGGGGGCTTCTGATAGAGGCGGTCGAAAAGAGAATGGAAGGCGTGGGCGCCGTTGCCTTGAGCGGAGGCCTGGATAGTTCCATTGTAGCCACCATAGCCAAGGAGTTTAACCCCGACATCAAGTTGTTTACGGGTGCCGTCCTAAGAAAACCAGGACCGGATTTGGAAAACTCAAAATTGATGGCAGAATACCTCGGATTGGAACACCACATTTATATGATCTCTGATTCAGACATAACCGATCTTGTATCGGATGCCGTATGGTATCTGGAGAGCTTTGATGAAGACTGCATCTCGGGCATTCTCTCTAATTACTATGTATCCAAAATCGTCAAGGAACATTCCAACCTGGTCCTCGTGGGGGAGGGGGCTGATGAGCTGTTCGGTGGCTATCGCATGGTCCTCAAGAACCCAAAGGTAAAGAGTGAGGAGCAAAGAGAAACCCTCGCCCAAAAGCTGGTGGAAATTGCTTACAATACAGCCCTCAGAAGGCTTGACCGCGCATGGATGGCCAATGGCGTTGTCTATCGAACACCATATTTGGACACGAAAGTGGTCGCCTTCAGCCAAGCCATACCTATGACCTGGAAGATCTACGGTGAAAACCAGGTGGAAAAGTTCATCCTGCGAGAGGCATTCAGGGATATGCTGCCTGAAAAGATCGCCAATCGTGAAAAACTCAGATTTGCCATGGGCACAGGGATGGATGATGTGATGGACGAATTGGTATCCGAAAGCATTGACCCCGAAGAGATCAAGCAAAGATCCAAGGCAGCATATGGCCTACCCTTTGCCTCGTTCAAGGAGCTCTATTACTATGATGAGTTCTTACAGCTCTTCCCACCGTCCTACGAGAAACAGACCGTGAGGTGGGATCCGTTTAAATAGAAGGAGTCTTGTCTATGTCATTTCCGACCAAATACAAGTATGTCATCATCGGAGCAGGAATCCATGGCTTGAGCACTGCCTATCACCTGGCTCTGGAACTGAAGAACAAGGGATCCGCCGGTTCAGGAAAAGATATTCTCGTGATTGACAAATCAGCCATTGGGG
>JBEQLC010000060.1:0-8853 GCA_040326175.1 Desulfobacteria bacterium
ACATCCCACAGCCTTGAGGGCTTGGACTACCAGCGATAGAGCATCCCAGGCATGCCCGCCAAAGGATGAGACAGGTTCAAAGTATTTCATCGTGTAAGCCCTGCGATATTGCATGGTGACACCCTTTTGAGGGTGGTCTTCTGGAAGGATTTCAGCATAGTTGCAGGCCCCCAGAGGAGTGTACACCCCTTCGGCAGCGCCTACTGCTAAGTCAATATTCTTTTTGCTTCCAAAACCATGGCTTTGATAAAAAGTGACCTTACCCATGCCCAACTCCTGCGCGTTTCTCACTGCAATCACCTGGGTGGGTCCTATAGACCAGTTCACAATGGCCTGCGGGGCCAGCCCCTTGATCTTGGTGAGCTGGGCGGTCAGGCTTGTATCCTTGGGACCGTACGTTTCGTCAGCCACAATCGATATCCCGTACTTGGGAGCAAGGCGGGTCAACTCACCCCGGCCGCTTTTGCCAAAACCAGTGGTGCCGGTCATGAGGGCGATCTTCTTGATGCCTTTCTTTTTCATATGGCCGTAAATCGCCTCCACCGCCATGCTGTCGGACTGGGGCACCTTGAAGACCCACTTGTATGGTTTACCCGTCTCTTCGTTGTTGACAATCTTGTAACTGGCGGCGCACGAAACCAGAGGTATCTCGTGCTTCTCCGCTTCCGGAAGCACAGCCAAGGAAAAACCGCTCAAGGAGGGCCCTACAATGGCGCAAACCTTGTCCTGGGTGATCAGTTTTCTCACAGCAAGGGCACACTTGGTGGGATCTCCTTCGTCATCATATACAACCAGTTCCAATGGATGACCATTTATTCCCCCCGCTGCATTGATCTGTTCAGCGAGCATCATGGCGGTCTTCTTTTCAGGGTCGCCCAGGAAAGAAGCCCGCCCCGTTATCGAGAACACGGCCCCAACCTTGTACGCCTCCTGAGCTTGGGCTTCCACGATGGGTATGAGGGTCAGGGTCACTAATATAACCGCGGCTATCATATAGGCCGCACCTTTGCCGACAATCTCTTTTCGTTTCATCTCACCTTGCCTCCTTTTGTGATGTGTTTGGTAGCCGTGATCTGTAGACCCGAGGCTACAGGGTATAGACGGTTTTCCCTTCCAGTACTTTGATGTTGTTATCTAGAAGGATCTTAACCGCAGCATCAATATCATCAAAACGAAAGATGATGACAGCGTACTCGCCTATATGCTGGACAAAGGCGTACATGTATTCCACGTTTATGTCTTCTTTGCTCAGAATCTCTAATATATGATTCAAACCACCGGGCCTGTCTTCAACCTCAACAGCCACCACATTCGTTTTACCGACCGTGAAGCCGTGTTCTTTCAAGGCTGCCTTGGCTTTATCGTTGTCGTTCACAATAAGGCGAAGAATGCCGAAATCAGATGTGTCGGCCAGGGAGAGGGCCCGAATACTGACCCCGGCTTCTCCAAGCACGCGAGTTATCTCGGCCAGCCGGCCCGCCCTGTTTTCCAGAAATACCGATATCTGTTCGACTTGCATGGCATCGTCCTTCACTACAATTTTCGCTTGTCTATGACCCTTTGAGCTTTTCCCTCGCTCCGCTGGATTGTCCTCGGTTCGACCAAGCGTACTTTGCACGAGACGCCCAGGATGTCTTTGATATCCTTTTGAATGTCTTCTTCCACAGCATGAACGTCTGTCACAGAATCAGAAAACGCCTCTTCATTGATCTCTATTTCTGCCTCCAGGGTGTCCATGTGCTCCTTTCGGTCGACGATCAGCATGTAGTACGGGGCCACGTCCTTTCTGCCCATGAGCACACTTTCAATCTGTGAGGGGAATACGTTCACACCGCGAATGATGAGCATGTCGTCGGAGCGTCCTGTAATGCGTCCCATGCGAACCAGGGTCCTGCCGCACTTGCAGGGCTCGGGGTGGAGCACGGAGAGGTCTCGGGTGCGATATCGAATCAGCGGGAAGGCCTCTTTTGTGAGTGTGGTAAAGACAAGCTCTCCTGGTTCCCCGTAAGGGAGGACCTCGCCTGTTCCCGGATCAATAATCTCCGCAATGAAATGATCCTCAAAGACATGGAGCCCTTGTTTGGCCTCCACACATTCAACTGAAACACCAGGACCCATGATTTCGCTCAGACCGTAGATGTCGACTGCATCGATTCCCAGCTTGTTCTCAATCTCCGCACGCATATGTTCACTCCAGGGCTCCGCACCGCAAACGCCCAACCTGAATTTGAGCGATTTGAAATCGACACCTTCGTCTGCTGCCACTTCACATAGACGGAGGGCGTAAGAAGGGGTGCAGGTCAGGACCGTAGGACCAAAGTCCTTCATCAACAAAACCTGTCGTTTTGTGTTGCCGCCAGAGACCGGAATAACCGACGCTCCTAATCGCTCGGCGCCATAGTGAAAACCCAGACCTCCGGTAAAGAGCCCGTACCCGTATGCGTTATGGACAATGTCTTCCTTATGGGTACCCGCAGCGGCGAGGGTACGAGCCATAAGCTCTGACCATGTGTCAATATCTCGGCGGGTGTAACCGACGACTGTGGGCTTACCGGTCGTTCCTGAGGAGGCGTGGATACGTACCACGTCTTCCATCGGCGAGGCAAACATGCCAAACGGATAATTGTCCCGCAAATCCTGCTTCATGGTAAAGGGGAGCTTTTGCAGGTCCTCAAGGGACCTGATATCATCCGGCTTTACCCCCTTTTCATCAAAGGCCTTCTTGTAGAATGGAACCGTGGCGTAAACCCTTTCAGCCAGGTGCTGGAGTCGCCTCAGCTTCAGGGCTTCCAGGGCTTCACGTGGGAGGGTCTCAAACTCTTCATCACGGATCATGTCCTATAACTCCTTAAACTTGAACAAACTTGAACATTTTTCAAAGGTCTCGAGGCTTTTTACCTGCAAGCTTCTTGCGTACACAGAATCAAACAGGCCACGGAGCTCTGCCCCATGGCCTGTGCTTGCTAAAAACACAAAAAAACCATGGGGTGTTTTTCTTCGTCTACCCATGGTTGGTGTTGGTCAGCGGCTGTAGATCCTACGCAGACCCATGGGCAGACTTCCCAAAAAAAAATCGGGATCGCCCAAAAAGCGCCCTCGCAAAATCTGCAAAGCAATAGCACCACTTCATTGCAGTGATCCCATAGAAGATTTCTTGGCTAATGTCAAGGAAATAATCTGTTTTTGGGCCCTGTCAGTCTTCAGATATAGGCTATTCAGAAGCCCCCAAGGCATCCTTTAAACGAACCACCTTGTCTTTGGCTATCCGAAAGCCGACCGAGTCTGGATGAGCCTCAATCACCTTGTTGTATGCTTCAAGGGCCTTTTCTTGCTGATTCAGGGCTTCCATCATCCGCGCAAGGTTGTAATAAGCATCCCCCTTCATGAAATTATCTTGGGAATCTGTAATCTTCTTAAAGTGTTCTGCGGCAAACTTGTAGGCCTTCTTGGCCTCATAGGCATGTGCCAGGCCATTCCAGATGAGTTTTTGAATCGCATCATCCCTTGAAAAAGCACTGAGTGCCTTTTGATATAGATCGACGGCCTTCTCGTAATCATGCTCACGATAGCTCATGTCTGCATACGCGATTAGAGTCAACTTTGCCGCGTTGGTTGATCGATATTTTCTAAGAACCTTCTCAAACTGTTCACTGGCTTTTTCCTGGGACAGTGACGTTTTTTCCCCCGTGATATCAGCCGAATAGTGAGAACGTCCTCGTTCAAACATGGCATAAGCCTTTCGTTCGGATAGCCTTGAAAAATACCCAAACCCGGCAAAAGCCAGGACAAGGACAACCACTCCGACCAAGACGCCAAGAACCGGCCGTTGATTGTTGGATACAAACTGAATGGCCTTACCCGAAAAGGTAAGAAACTCATCCGGCTCTTTCAAGAGTTGTTTTCTCGTAGTGCGCTTCTTCTTGGCCATTATTCCTCCTTAAGCACATTCTTTCTCTTGTGGTATTTATGTTCCGTCAGGAACTTGAAAGTACCGATTGAATCTGTGACTGCATACTCTTTATTATGGCAACCGGGTCGGCAGCATCCCTTATGGGACGGCCTACCACAATATAATCCGCCCCGTTTTCAAACGCTCCCCTGACATCCACGGTGCGTTTCTGATCATCAACGTTTCTTACGGGGCGGATTCCCGGGACAACGACAAGGAAGCCGTCTCCAAGCTCTTTTCTTAACCTGGCCGCTTCGAGACCCGAAGAAATTACCCCACTGCAACCAATTTCAAGGGCTCGCCTTGCACGTGAAAACACAAGATCTGGTATGGAGCATTCAAAACCAAGGTCTCTCATGTCTGCCTCATCCAAACTTGTAAGGACGGTCACCGCAAGAATCTGCACACCTTGTGCGGCTTCCACAGCAGCCCTCAGCATGGCATCGTTTCCGTGTACTGTGGCGAAGGTGACGCCTCTGTCTGCAAGGGCGGCGACTGCCAATTTCACTGTTTCGGGCACATCAAAGAACTTGAGATCTATAAATACCTTCAAGTTCCTCTTCAATATCCAGTCGATGATGTCAAAGCCTCCTACAAGAAAAAGCTGAAGACCCACCTTGAAAAACTTGGTATGGGCTTCCAGGGTTTCGACCCACCGCTTAGCGTCATCTGTGTTTGATACATCAAGGGCAAAAATAATCCGCTCGTCCAAAGAGATATCGTGTGCCATGGGTCCCTCGACTATTTTAATACAAGCCCCATTACCCGGTAATTGAACTCATAGGCCAGACTATGACTCCATGTGTCATCAAACATGGTTTTATACCGGGTGCCGTCTTGAGGGCCAACCGGCTTTCCATAAGTAAAAAACCAGTTGACCGGCTCGCTCCCCGCAAGCCCCGTCCTTCAGGGCGGGGTCAAGGGGAGCTATACAAAAATGTCTATCTTCCTTACCGGGAAGCCCCGCCCTTCAGGGCGGGGAGGCTTCACAATGGCGCTATCCGTGAATCCCAGCGCCACCCAGTAGCGGCCCGGGGAGAGTACAATGGAAGAGCCTGCGAAGTCAAAGTCCGCCCAGGAATAACCCGGTATGAATTTCATTTGGCGGAGTAAGACGATGTCGCTAGTGGATAAATATTTGCCGGGTTTGCCTCCGTCATCTTCGAAGAGCTCAAGCCAAAGCTGTCCATCCTCATTGAACTTATGAAGGGCCAGTCCTGCCTTTTTCAACTGCATCGGCTTTGTCAGGATGAATGTCTGGGCATACTGCTGGCCCTTAGTAGTCACATATTCTGCCGTTTCTACGAGGAAGTTTTTTCGCATTTCCATTATGCCATCGCCGGCTTGTTGAGCAGGTCCGCGGGAGGACAAGAAATCCACATCTTCTGGAATGACATAACTGAGTATAAACTTCTGGGTGTCTGACAGAGGCTGAACTTTTTGCACCATCTGGTAATCGATCTGTGACGACTGCCCGCCATTAAGAAGGTAGTTTTCAGCAAAGACAGGACCCGCCATCAACACAAAAAGGCCAACTGCAAAGACTTTCTTCACGTCTGATTCCTTCGAAGGATACGCTTTGTTTGTGGCAGAGGAATCCCCGCCAGAGATTTCAAGGATGCCTAACCGGGTCGGAATGTCTTAGGTATTGTAAAATAAAATATTGCCCCCTTGGCCTTCTGAGACTCTACCCAGACCTTTCCACCGTGGTTCTCCACGATCCTGTCAACAATTGCCAGACCTAAACCTGTTCCTTGCTGATCTTTTATTTCTTTCAACCGGCGGAAACTCTCAAATATTTTTTGATGATACGTCGGATCAATCCCGATGCCATTATCCTTTATGAAAAACTGATGGAACCCTCCCTTATCCTCGTATCCTATCTCGATCCTGGGATTATTGGTGCCTCGCACAAACTTGATGGCATTTACAAGCAGATTCTCGAAAACCTGATAGATTCTTTCTTTATCACAGTGGATATTCGGAAAGTTCTGCCCGACAATAAGCTCTATCCCGTTTTCCTTCAGACTGTGTTTGAGAGATGAGACCACTTTTGTTACTATCTTGAGGGAAGAGACATCCGCAAAGTCTGAGACTACCTGGCCGATCCTTGACAAGGCCAAGAGATCAGAGACCAATGCCTCCATTCGGTCGGCACTGGTCCTGATGTGGTCGACGTACTTTCGGCCCTTGTCCTCCAATTTGTCTTGATAGTTCTTTAGCAGACGAGAAGAAAACCCCTGAATGGAGATTATGGGGACTTTCAGGTCATGGGAGACAATGTCGACAAAATTCTCGAGTTCCTGGTTTATATTACGTAGCTTTTCCTCTGTCCCTTTTTGTTCGGTAATATCCACAATGTTGCCTAATATGGCAGGCCTTCCATCGTACTCTATCAGGGTGTTCCTCCTCCTGATCCATATGGTTTCACCCAGTCTTGTGAGGCCTCTCGCCTCGTATTCCGACGGCGCCTCTCCTCCCTTCAGCCTCATTGCCCTTATTTCATTCGTCAGGTCTCTGTCCTCATGATGAACTAGCTTCCAGGCTTCAATTCCTATCAACTCCTCTTTTGTGTACCTGTAAATCTCGGCAAATCTGCTGTTGGCAAAGACGATCTTCTCGTCCTGGTCGATATAGATGCCGGTCAAGGAGTTCTCTACCAAGGCACTGTACTTTTCTTCGCCATGCCGCAGTTTTTTCTCTGCTTGCCTGCGTTCTGTAATGTCACGAAAGATGCCTTGGACTACTGTTTTTCCTCGAACCAAAGTTAAAGAGGCTGTTATATGGACGGGGATTATTTCCCCGGATTTGGTTATGACCTCTCCTTCATCATCAACCGATCCTTTTTCTTCTATATGTTTTTCGAACATGTTGCTGTAATATTCAATTGTTTCGGGTGGATGAAGGGTTGTCTGATGTTGTCCTACAATCTCTTCCCTCCTCTTTCCCAAAAGGTCTTGTGCCGCTCTATTACAGTTCGTAATCAGGCCTGTCTCAGGATCTGCCCAAAATATGGCATCGACTGCATTTTCAAATGTCAGCCTGCTTTTTTCCTCGCTCTCTCTCAGTGCCTCCTCTGCCCTGTTGCGGTCAGCGGCAGCCTTCTCCAATGCCTTGACCCTTTGTTCCAGTTCTTCATAGGTTGGCTTACGAGCCATCGAAAGGTTCCTCCGTCTTGACACTACATCGCAAGAAAGCTCGGGACAAACCACTCATGGATGGAATACGTGGGGCCCTGGGGCATGTCGTTAAGGGCCCTATCCTGATTTGGGTTGCGAGAAACTCGGACCTTTGTCACCTAAAAGACTTATATGTCAAGGGGTCTTGGGTTGTCAAACTGAACCCGAAGAGGATGGATGGGATACAGGGCATGTAAGAGGCTGGCTCCCAAGGCCAATCCTACACATGTGCGCAAATATCTAAGGATAACAACGTATTATCCCATATGGAGAGATGCTGTACTGTCTTCGGGCTGACTATAGTTAGAGTCCGATGGTAAGAGCCGGCATTTCTTGGCTAAACACATTGCATACAAACCTTCTTATTCTCTTTTCCTGCTATGGTTAGCATCATCGCCACCCGCTGGGGGTACGCGGCGATGATTGTCGTACCAGTAGGTCAAGGCGAACTTATCCAAAGAGTGCGGCGAAAGCAGCAGCCAATATAGGGAACGGAACATCATCCAGATATAGTGCCAATCGCCATGTTTATCGAACTTTCGTGTCGAGGCGATGGCTTTGGCCGAAGTGACCCGGGCCAACTTCTGGCTGCGGGTTCGGCCCAACCGCTTCAAGTCCAATAAGAACTGGACATCTTCTGCAAAGAGCCTTTTTTCGTTATAGCCTCCCACCGCCCGGAAATCCTCCCGACGGCAGAACACAACTCCGGTGTCCATGCCGGTGGCCCATACCATGGGTACCAGGGCAATGTAGGCTGTGGCAATGCCCAATGACATCCGGTCCAGCTTTACCCCGGTTGCTCCAGCAACGACTGAGCCGGTCGATAGGGCGCGGTCGATGGCATTAAAGGTGTCGGGGTGAATCAGGGTATCTGCATCCACGAAGGCGAACACACGACCCCGGGCTTCGGAAGCTCCGCCATTTCGGACTGCGGCGATGACGCGCTTCTCCACATGGACCAGTCTGCAGCTTCGTCTCCGGGCAACCTGCCTCGTACCGTCGGTGGAGGCGTTATCGGCCACCACCACTTCGATGGCTTCTGGCCCACCGACGTAGCGTGCCCGGGCTTCATCCACCGTGTCCAATAGCCATGGCAGGTACGCCTCTTCATTGTAAGCCGGGATGATGAGGGAGAACCGGGGAGCACCAAGAGGCCAGTCGTTCATGGTAATGTGTCTCTTCCGGGGTGGCTCTATCGTGGGGGTGTTCACAATTCCTTGAAGACTTTGGCAAGGGAGTCTCCGGCAACATGAAGCTTCCATTCATTAAGATAGCCGAAGGGGGTTACAGTGACACGGTAGCCGCTCTTTTCCAGGCGTTCACGCCCCTCCTCGACAAAGGCTTCGGCAAACTCGGGGGGTGCCTTGCTTGTAGAAAGGTGATTGAAAGAGTGGAGGACCACGGTCTTTGAAGTGAACTTGCCTGCCAGCCACTTGATATTCTTGATAAATTTGGTCAGTATCTTTCCACGCCTTTCGACATCTTCAGCCTCCACCTGATAAAACACAACGACTGCCTTCTCACACGTGGCCTCCATATCCTGGTGGGGTGCCTGGGGCAGCACCTTCTTGAACGTCTTGAACCAGAAGGACGGGGCATAGAAGAATAGGAGTTTCATGGTAACCTATCAGAGCTGTTGGAGTCTCGGGAACTGACGCAGTTCCTCTTGTACTACCACTGACCTTACGCGTTTGAAACATACGAGAAATGCAATTATGTGTCAAT
>JBEQLC010000061.1:0-8851 GCA_040326175.1 Desulfobacteria bacterium
AATCAGGCTGCCGCCAAGAGCGAACCCGGTCGGATCATGTATTGGGGCATCATCATACAACCACTCAAAGTAATTCATTCGAATCCTTCCATACACCTCACCTTTTGCAAAGACATCACTTAGAGTTGTCGCAGTTTCTGGTAGTACATTGTAGACTTCCGTCATATTGTTTTTTAATGTTCGTTTGGGCTCATCGGCTGCTGCCGACATTGCTGCAAAAGCACAGAGCAATACCGCTGCTATACTTAGACTTAACACTGCCATCGCTTTGCTGCGCGGTTTTGCTGGGTCACATATCATCTTCGCTTTACTTCCTTTCTCTCATAACTTGTTCAATATACAGTCAGCGGTGGTTGGGCCAACTAGTCCATAACAGTTAAGAATATGGGAGGACGGGATGTTTCTGTATGTAATCCAAGAGGGACACCTGTTGGCATTTTTCTTACAGATTGTAAAGGACTAATTGAGCCCCCGAGGAGGGGGCTGGGTGGATTGTTCCTGAACGCTTTCAACCTATTTGTACTTCAATCGAGGATACGGTTTACTCCCTGCTGCATACTCAAAAGGGCCTCATTCGTGAGGGGCTTAACCTTTTTTAGACCGGACTCCATGGGATCGGCCGGATTGAAGTTTTGCAGGGTCAGGGATGGGCCTGTCTTCATCTCCGAACGGTCTCCAGTTCGGAGCGCCTTCAGCTCTTCGGCCAAAATGTAAACATCCGACTCTCCAAGAAGGCTGGGGGTCACCGTGCATCTAAACACAGAGGGAATGTCGGCTGACATAAGAACTTGGATCGATTCCTTGATGATACTCACCGGCACATAGACCCCAGCGCAACGGGCATACATGGCGTCGTCCAGGGGACCCTTAACGTCCATGGCCACATAGTCAACCAACTGTTCTGAAATCAGATGCCGGAGGACGTCCGGCTGCGTACCGTTGGTGTCAATCTTGGTCTTGAAACCGGCCTCGTGAATCTTTCCCAGCAAGGCAGGCAGACCCCGGTGTATAGTAGGTTCCCCTCCCGTTATACAGAGACCGTCCACCCAGTCCTTGAACGGACTGAGTCGGTCAAGTATCGACTCCGGGGGGATTGTCTCCAGGGTATCTGGCTCTAAGACAAGCCGGTGGTTATGACAGTAGGGACACCTGAGGTTGCAATAGGGCAAAAAGATGACGGCACAGACCTGTCCCGGCCAATCCAGGAGTGATGTTTCGATGAAGCCTTTGATGGGGGGAAGTTGGTCACCGGTCATTGGGTCTCTTTCTCCTGAGTTACCAGTGACCCCATGGCTAATGACGAGTGACTATATTGGCAAGATAACCCCTGATGCCTCCACTGTCGGTAATGGCCGATGAATCGCTCAACACCAGGATCGGCAGACTCTTTTCAGCCGTCTCCACTAACTCATACCAGGCCAAATTGGCCAGGGCATCCGGGTTGTCGGGCCCTATTTCTTCTACTGAAATCCCGAGAGCATCCAAGTCAAATTCCTTTTTGATCTCCTGACAGGCACTGCAAAGGCTCTTCGTAAAAAGCGTCATTATTCCCTCCCTGCAAACCAACCTTGATTCCGATATCGATCTTTGAGTTCACCCAGCTTGCCTTTGTTCCAGCTTGAAATCCTCGTAAAATAACCCGTGATTCGGGTTATTCCATCCACCTCAGTGCTGCCGCACCAGGGGCAGGACTCCTGAAGCCCTCGGCTTACCTTGCCACACTCTTTGCAGCTGGTGAATTCGGGCGAAAAGGCGATCTGATCATTTTTACTTTGTTTAAAAGTTTTGATCACAAAATTGGCCAATGATTCAGCCGGCGGTCTGGACTCGCCGAGCCATACATGGGTTAAGGCCCCTGCCTCAATAATGGGGTGGAAGCGCCCTTCAAGTTTGACTCGCTCGATTGGGTTCATGCTTGCACCCACATCAAAAAGGGTTGAGTTCGTGTAGTACACCTCGCCCTCGGGGAAATTTCCCTTGATCACCGTGGATGACTCTTCGGGAAAATATTTCAGGTCCAGCTTTGCAAAACGGTAAGCTGTGCTTTCCGCGGGGGTTTGTTCCAGTACAAAGCGCATGTTGTGTTTTCGGCTATGCTGGTCAGCCACAAGCTTCATGTGGGCGATGATTTTAAGGCCAAACTTCATCGCGTCAGCGGACGCATGCATCGGCTCACCCGTGTGGTACTGTATAAGCTCATTCATCCCGACCATGCCGATCAGATAGGTGCACCGATGCATTCTAAGATACGGCGTTCCATCCAGGTCCATATTGAGCAGGCTCAAGGGCCCAGAGGACTTATGGGAAAGAAGGCTCTCGATAAAGTCTCGTTTCTCCCGATGGGCCTTTACGGCTATACGTATAAGCTCACCGATCCTTGTAAAGAGTCTGGTGTCGTCCCCTTGAGCCTCATAGGCAAGTCTGGGCAGATTCAGGGTCACATTCTGAAGTGCCGAATACCTCATCTTCCAAGGTTGTTTGGCATCTTCGAGGTCCGATTGCTCCAGTTTGAAGCTCAGTCGACAACACTCGGATATCTTGGCCGTCTCTCCCCGGTCGAACACAAAGTACGTATTTCCCTTGTCAGAGGCCACATCACAGATATGGTTCAAAAAGGCCTCGTGACCAGGCGTCTTGAAGAACTTCTCCGTGATATGCACCAGGGGTTTCGGAAAGAAAAAGGGCCTGCCTGCACCGTCTCCACCCTTAAATACGTCAAAGAGCTTCCACACGAAGCGCTGGGCCTCCTTTTCGTACTCGGCATATGTCTTGCCCGTGTATACGCCTCCCGGGCCGATGGCGGGCACATCCTCAAAGTGTTTGGGAACTTCCCAGTACAGATTAATATCTGTAAAGATCGCCTGACCTCCACGCGCCACCGCCTGCTGTGAAAACTCAAAGATCATCATCTGGGCCAGTTGCTCCACGCCCCGATCATCGAGTTCTTCCAGATATGGGGCAAAAAACAGATTGACTGCGTCCCAGCCAATGGCACCGGCAAAGTTACCCTGTAAGGCTGCTGCAAACTTGACCATGTGGGCAAGCAGGACCTCGGAATGTTTGGCTGGTTTGGCCATGGCCAAGGAATTGGGCAGATTCAGGCCGAATTTTTTCAGATATTCCAGAGATTGCCCTGAGCAGTACGGGCGGTCGATGAATCCCAGGTCATGCAGGTGAACGGCCCCTTGCATATGGGCGTCTCCCACGTCCGGTGAAAACACGTTCAAAAGAGCATATTCCTTCTTAATACTTTCCGCCAAGGTCAGGTTGGTCGCTTCGGGCCCATGCGGGACATTGGCGTTCTCCTTGTTGGGATGCATGATCATCTGCTCAACATCGTACAGGGGAACTCCAAGACGCGTGTGCAACTTCCGGGCCTGCTCCAACCCCCGTTCAATGAGCTTGGCATCCACCAACTCTCTGATCAGTGGCGAGGTGACCATGGAGATGCTGGAGGACAGGATTATCTCCTGAACTTCCAGGCTGATCGCCTCGGCCGTATCCTGGTCAACCAGGGCTTCTCGGACCATGGCATCCACGATCTTTTGACGGTCCCAGCTGTCGATGGCCTCATCAGACGTTCGGACAAAAAGGGCTATGTCGGTGGTTTCCTGCATACGGCCTTCGGTCCCGACGCCGCTTCGGGAAGTTCCCTTATCAGCATGAGAAAATTCCAAGAGATTGCCCATCTTATCCGCCTCCCAAGGGGTTGGTCATCAGTTCTGTTGCATGGTCGCAACAGGTGACCCGTCAAGGTTGTTAGGTATTATGTTCCAGACAAACCGACTCTAAACCACAATATATTGTGGTTGTCAAGAAAAAAAATAACAACTTGTAGTATGCCTGTCCGTGACAGGTCGTCCTGAATCGCAGGTAACATCTTGAAGTTAGGCTGTTTTGAACGAATTTAGGGGATATGCAAAGACAAATGAGCAACGACCGGAATTGTCGAGACCATTTGCCAGATGCGGGTCAGGATACGGAGTTCGTCCGACGATGGTACTGATCAATCCGGAACCGGTTGTCAGTCAGAGGCGAAAAGGCGGCGAATCTTAGCCTTAAAAGGCGGGGTGATGATTCCTTTTTCTGTAATAATCGCAGATACATATCTATGAGGAGTGACATCAAAGGCGGGATTTTCGGCCCCCACGCCCTCGGGTACGCATCTCCTGCCCTGATGGTGTGTAACCTCTTTCTCATGCCGTTGTTCAATAGGAATCTCTTTTCCGGTTTTGATAGAAGCGTCGATCGTGGACATAGGCGCGGCCACATAAAAGGGAATCTTGTGTGTTCTCGCAAGGATGGCCACCATGTAGGTACCGATCTTGTTTGCCACATCGCCATTTGCGGCAATGCGGTCGGCCCCCACGACGACTGCATCGACTTTCCCTTGCTGCATCAAATATCCGGCTGAATTATCGGTGATCACGGTTACGGGTATGCGTGACTCCTTCATCTCCCAAGCCGTGAGGCGTGCACCCTGCAAAAACGGACGGGTCTCATCAGCAACGACTTCGATCTGCTTTCCAGCCTCTACAGCTGCCCGAACTACTCCTAACGCGGTGCCGTAGCCGCCAGTAGCCAAGGCCCCCGCATTGCAATGGGTCAAAACACGGTTTCCGTCTTTCAGCAGCCGCTGCCCGTGGCGTCCCATTGCCCGATTGATGGCAATATCTTCTTCCAGGATCGCCCGGGCCTCTTTCACAAGGCGCAACTTCACCTCTCCCGGTTCCCTGTGGCTGTTCTCATCTGCCACCTTCTTCATCCGTTCAACAGCCCACGCGAGATTTGCCGCTGTTGGACGCGCAGCAACCATTTCACGGCATATGGCATCAAACCTTGCCTTGAAACGATCCATGCGGCCGGCTCGGATCTTCAGGGCACCTAAAGCAACACCCATAGCAGCGGCCACACCGATGGCCGGGGCCCCGCGAATAACAAGGTCTTTAATGGAACGGATGACCGAGCGATAGTCCTTGCAGATAACGTACCTTTCCTGCATAGGAAGCTTTCGCTGATCGATCATGACAACCTGGTCGTCTACCCACTCAATTGTCTTTAGCATGTCTCTCACCCGCTCCCTTCGGTTGCTCGACCTCTCAAGGGTCTTGTAGAACTGGAGTGTTGGAGTATTGGAATACGATGTGCGATTTGAGACGGTACTGGGTTTGCTTTTTCCATCACTCCATTACTCCATCCCTCCATTATTCCAACAAGCTTTTCAGAATCTCGTTGACCATTTTGGGATTTGCTTTGCCGCGGGTGGCCTTCATCACCTGTCCCACAAAGAATCCAAACAACTTGGTTTTTCCTGCCCTATAATCTGAAACCTCTTTTTCGTGGTCGCTTACCACCTGTTTGACAACCTCGGTAATAGCATCAGCATCTGTAACCTGGACGAGACCTTTTTCCTGGACGATCGCCTCTGGTGGTTTGCCGCTCGATACCATCTCGTCAAACACGGTTTTTGCAATCTTGCCGCTGATGACCCCGGAGTCGATCAACCGCAGGAGTTCGGCCAGGCGCTCAGGAGAGACCGGGGATTCCTCAATGGTCTTGTTCTCTGCTTTCAACATGGCCAGAATGCTCCCCATGACCCAGTTGCTGACGATCTTTGGCTCTGGAAAGTGCTCTACGCATGCCTCAAAATAATCCGCCAGGGGGCGAGAGCTTGTCAGGACCTGTGCGTCATACAAAGGAATGCCGTACGCTTCGATAAAGCGCGCCCGCTTTTCGTCAGGCAGTTCCGGAAGCGTGCTGCGGATCGCCTCGGTCCATCCTCCATCAATCACAAGGGGGAGTAAGTCCGGATCAGGAAAATAACGGTAGTCGTGGGCCTCCTCCTTGCCACGCATGGAGACAGTTACCCCTTTGGCCTCGTCCCAGAGTCGGGTCTCCTGGATCAGTTCCCGGCCGTCTTCGACGATCCCCTCTTGTCGCTCGATCTCATAGGTCAGGGCATTTTCCACGTGTTTAAAGGAGTTCATATTCTTCAGTTCCGCGCGTGTTCCAAATGTGTCTGTTCCCACAGGTCGGATAGAAACATTCGCGTCACACCTGAAACTCCCCTCCTCCATATTCCCGTCGCATATTTCCAGGTACTGGAGGATGGCCCGCAGTTGTCGAAGATATGCCCCGGCCTCTTCGCGCGTTCGTATGTCGGGTTCGCTCACGATTTCGATCAGGGGAACCCCTGTCCGGTTGAAATCGACTGCACTAACCGGTCGATGCGGATCGTGTATGAGCTTTCCGGCATCTTCTTCCATGTGTATACGGGTAATACCGATGCGCCTTCTTTCGCCATTGACCTCGATAAAAACATGCCCGTGTTCTGCAATGGGAAGCTCGTACTGGGATATCTGGTACCCTTTGGGGAGATCGGGATAGAAGTAGTTCTTCCGGGCAAACCGGCTTTCACGAGCAATGGTGCAATTTGTAGCCAGAGCCATACGAATGGTGTAGTCCACCACCTTGCGGTTCAGGACAGGAAGCACCCCGGGCATCCCGAGGCACACCGGGCAAGTGTGGGTGTTGGGCGGTGCCCCAAACTCGGTGGAGCAACTGCAAAAGATCTTGGTCTTTGTCAGGAGCTGGGCATGCACCTCAAGACCGATAATAGCTTCGTATTCCATTTCAAGTTTTCCTGCTGATCAGACTACCGCTATCAAATCTGAGACTATGGAACAGGCGAGTGCCTAAAGTGAACTAAAATGAACTAAAGTGCCTAAAGTTGAAGAAATAAATACATTTTCCAGCTCAAGAATTCTATCCTAATTCCTGAGTTCGCTATGTCTGAACTGCTATGACTATATCAAACTTTAGCTCACTCTAGGCACTTTAGCTCACTTTAGCTCACTCATCCCGTAGGGATGTAATCCAGCGCCTTAGGGTTCTCCACAGAGGCAAGGTCGCCCGGATCGCCTCCCATATACTTGGTCCTGATCGCCTTTCTTACAATCTTCATCGACCTGGTCCTGGGAAGGTCGGGCACAATCTCAATCGCTCTGGGTCTGAGGTTCTTCCCCATTATTGTCGTCACATGTTTTGAGAGGCTTGCTTTGAGTTCGTCAGAAGGCTCATGTCCTTCCTTCAGGATCACAAAACAGACAATGTCAGAGCCTTTCAGTTTGTCAGGCACCCCGACGACAGCCGATTCCAGGACCGCCTCGTGGTCCATCAGGGCCGATTCGATTTCCCCGGCTCCGGTACGCACCCCAGCCACGTTAATGGTGTCGTCGGACCTTCCGTGGAGTGTGAGCTGTCCTTGCCTGTCTCTTCTTATGTAGTCGCCATGATACCAGACATCCGGATTCTTCTCCCATGAAAAGTAGGTATCAATGTACCGATCCCAGTCCTTCAGGAATCCCCTTGTCAAGGAAGGCGCAGGCTTTAAGAGGACGAGGTGGCCCTTGCCGATATCCATGAGCTTGCCGTCATCATCGGCAATCCCTATGGCCATGCCCAGACCGGGCAACCCTGCGGAGCACGGCTTCAGGGGCGTAAGCGGCGATGGTGACACCAGGCAACCGCACATCTCTGTTCCCCCGCTTATGTTTATAATGGGCACACGACCCTCTCCGATATGTTTAAAGACCCACATGTAACTCTCCGGGTCAAAAGGTTCACCCGTTGAACCGAGAAACTTTAGGGAAGAGAGGTCATACTTCTTTATCCAGTCGTCCCCCTTTGTTTTCAAGGCTCGGCCGTAAGTGGGAGAAAGACCCAGGTGGGTTAGCCTATGGCGGCTCACCATGTCGAGGACCCTCTCGTGATCCGGATAGAAAGGGTTGCCCTCATAGATCAGGAAACACCCTCCAAAATTCTGAACCCCCATGATCTCCCACGGCCCCATCATCCATCCGATGTTGGTGATCCAGAAGAACCTGGAGTCAGGCTTAACGTCAAAGTGAAACCCAAGTTCCTTAACAACCTGCGCAAAGACACCGGCAACACGATGGAGCGTGCCCTTTGGCTTACCCGTAGTCCCGGACGAATAAAGGATCATGGCAAGATCTTCGGCATCAAGAACCGCTGTCTTAAACTGGGCCGATTGTCTGGGCACCAGCTCATGCCACCATAAATCACGACCTTCCTGCCAGGGAATTTGAGGATCCATCTGCCGCTTTACGACCACTATGTGCTTCAAACTTGGAACTTCTGCGGCCGCCTCGTCACAGGTGGCTTTCAGCGGAATCCGCCGCATCTTATAGAAACCAGCATCTGCAGTCAAAAGCACTCGGGCCCCTGCATCTGCCAGTCGCACAGCCAGGGGCTTTGCCCCAAACCCCGAAAATATAGGGATCAGAGGCGCGCCCAATTTCATGCAGGCCCAGAACGCGACAATCAACTCAGGTATCATGGGCATATAAAAGCCGACAGTGACACCCTTTCTCACTCCCAGGGACTTCAAGGCATTCGCGCATTGGTTGGCGGCCATATAAAGGTCGAGGTAGGTCCACTTCTCTATGGTGCCGTCTTCGGTCTCCCAGATGAAGGCCAGGCGATTGCTTGTGTAAGGATCCAAAGCGTAGCGATCCAGGCAGTTATAGGCAATGCTGAGCTTTCCGCCTGTGAACCATCGAGCCCTCTCAAATGACTTAGAGCCATCCAGATCAAGGACGGTGTCGTATCTCTTGTGCCAGTGCACACCCAAGTAGTCCATGGCCGCCGGCCAGAACCATTTGATATCGCTTATCGACTTCTGGTACAGGTCCTTGTATGTCTTGATTCCCCATTGATCCATGAAACCTTTTACATTGGATCCTTCAACATACGCCTTGGTAGGCTTCCAAATAATCTGTGAGGTATGCATGGCAATCTCCTACGATGTCGTCAGGGATTTCTGTACCAG
>JBEQLC010000062.1:0-8835 GCA_040326175.1 Desulfobacteria bacterium
CTATCCATGAACATGATAATACCATTGCCTTACAGGCGACCGGCAAGAAACAGGAAGAAGGAAGCGTAGTCAAGGGGGTAGCAATGAAAAGGAAGATCTTAATCGTGGATGACGAACCGGAGCAAATAGACTTTGCTGCCACGCTGTTGGAGGAAAACGGTTATATACCTGTCGGCGCCTCGAATGGCATAGAGGGCATGAAGATGGCTAAGACCGAAAGACCTGATCTCATTCTCCTGGACATTCTGATGCCCGAACGAGGTGGGATCGGAATGTACCAGGATCTTAAGCATGACCAGGAGACAAAGAATATCCCGGTTGTCGTTGTTACCGGTGTTGCCAAGGGCGAGGATTCTGACGAACTCATGATGGGACAGAACCAAAACCTACCCGCCCCGGACGGGTATATTGAGAAACCAATAAACCCGGATGCCGTGATTAGTCTGATCAGAGATTTGTTGTCATAGAGGAATTGACCGAATCGACTGAGTACCCAAGAACCAGATTCTTGACCTTTTCCCTTCCAGAGAAGCCTTTCCATGGTTGGGTTTCCACTCGTTCTTCACGGGTTGTTCCCCGCATGCCTTTCTACTTTGTGAAGCTTGCCTTACGGCATTCGTGCGTGGAGCAAGCCGGTCAGAACAGTCTCTACTTTTCCACCATCTCCAGTTCTATACGCCTTTCCTTTTTCAGATCCGCCCTCCCAAACTCGCCATCTTCCGGCAACACGACATAAAACTCTGAAGTGTAATCAAGTTCGATCCCAACATCCTGCATACGGCATTCGAGCAGGTGTCCCCCTGCCCTTCTGTCCGCTGTAATAAAATGAAGATGATAACCCGGAACATTTATCCCTTTCATGTAGTGTGGTGTTCGAAAGCCTACGATTGTTCCTTTCACATCGTAAAACTGTAATATCGACTGGTCCTTTACCACCTCAACAAGTGGAGGATATGGCTTGTTCTGCCTGGGGACGCTCCTTGTCTTGATATACTCGAACCCCCCTTCTATCTTCACAGCATAGAAAATATTCTCTGTTGTTAACTTACCATCCAGATATTGACTTAACTCCTCATAATTCATTTCTTCATCCAACAGTAAGGATTCGTCCGGTTCAAAGAAGGTCATTACAGCAAATGGTGTCTTCATGGAATCGTCAACATGATAAGCTGTCCCGTCAACCTTTATTTGATAAAACGCACCATCCAATCCAACCATCTCTCCGGCAAGGCCATCAAAGGTACCGAGGCCAAAATCGCCGTGCTTCTTCAACTCCTTAAGGGTCATATGTCCGTCGTAGACGCCCGCAAGGAGGGCATCGATGGTTGACATTTGAAAGAGGACATCCTTATTCTTTTGCAGACCCGAGCATCCGCAAATCGCTACACTCAAGAATATCGCCGCCAGCCAACAACGAATTGTTTTCAAGGTTGCCACCCTCAGCGCTCTGGTTGATTTGTCCTCGAACAGATCGATCCGAGCTGCTCGATCAATGCAAGATTCTTATAACCATCCAGCATATTTGTCAATTCTGAGTCTCTTTAATCGCGCCTACACCGTTGACGATGGTACGCTTTGGTGCTAAAAGGAGAGCGCCCATGCATTAGCGATGGGCTACTTTTTGTCCAAAGGCAAACTATGTCTGGAGGCACTGTGTCAGGCAAAAACCTACTTGAGAAGATCCTGGAAGCTCACGGGATAAGCAAAGCGTCCAGCCCGGGTAAGACTGTGGAACTGCCCATTGACCAGACACTTACTCAAGATGCCACAGGAACCATGGCGTGCTTGCAGTTCGAGGCACTTGCGGTGCCTCGTGTTGCCACAAAACTCTCGGTCAGTTATGTGGACCACAACACCTTCCAGGCCGGTTTCCAAAACAGCGACGACCACCGATTCCTTAAATCCTTTGCGGCCAAGTATGGCGTTGTATTTTCCGGCCCCGGCAATGGAATCTGTCACCAGGTTCACCTGGAACGATTCGGGGTTCCGGGTGACACGCTGTTGGGCTCTGACAGTCACACATCAACCGGAGGGGGCCTCGGAATGCTGGCTATCGGGGCCGGGGGCCTTGACGTTGCAATGGCCATGGCAGGACACCCCTTCTGCCTGACCTATCCCGAGGTAGTCCTGGTGCGGCTGGAGGGGAACATTTCTCCCTGGGTCACGGCCAAGGACATTATTCTGAAACTGCTCCAGTTGGTCTCAGTCAAGGGTGGCGTCGGAAAGCTGTTTGAATACGGCGGCTCGGGTGTGGCCACCCTTTCAGTAGCCGAGCGGGCCACGATCGCCAACATGGGCGCGGAAACCGGGGCTACTAGTTCCATCTTTCCGAGTGATGAAGTGACCCTGCGCTTTTTAGAATCACAGGGCAGGGAAAAGGACTTCAGGCCTCTTTCCGCAGATCCTGATGCATCGTATGCTGAGGTTCTGACGATAGAGCTTGGTGAACTGGAGCCCATGGTAGCCCGGCCGCACATGCCGGACAAGGTCTGTGCCGTAACGGAGATCGCCGGGCTGAAACTGGATCAGGTCGTAATAGGAAGTTGCACAAATTCGTCCTACATGGATCTGGCCACGGTGGCAGCCATCCTTAAGGGAGAATCCGTGCATCCGGAAACAAGCCTTGTGATAGCCCCGGGCTCCAGGCAGGTACTTGCAGCACTTGCAGATAGCGGGGCACTTAACCACATCATAAAGGCAGGAGCCCGTATCCTTGAATGTGCCTGCGGTCCGTGCATAGGCATCGGACAATCTCCGCCCACGGACGGTGTGAGCCTCAGGACATTCAATCGAAATTTCAAGGGCCGGAGCGGAACCGAGAGCGCCAGGCTTTATCTGTGCAGTCCTCAGGTGGCTGCTGTCTCTGCCCTGAAGGGTGAACTCACCGATCCGAGGTCGTTTGATCTTCCGACCGAGATTGAAATGCCCGAGGTTCTGCCGGCCATCGACCATCTTTTCGTATGGCCTTCGGATCATGCTGAAGCCGTGGACGTCGTGCGCGGCCCCAACATCAAGCCTTTGCCCGGAGGCCGGGCCATGTCTGAAACGATCGAGGGAGAGGTGTTGATTCGCCTGGGAGATGACATTACCACGGACGACATTATGCCGGCAGGTGCCCACATCATGTCTCTGCGGTCTAATATCCCTGCCATTTCCGAATACGTGTTTTCACGTCTGGAACCTGATTTTGCAGAAACAGCGAGGGATAAAAGCGGTGGATTCATCGTGGCCGGCAGGAACTACGGCCAGGGTTCCAGCCGGGAACACGCGGCCCTGGCACCTATGGTCCTGGGCATAAAAGGGGTCATAGCGCGTTCTTTTGCCAGGATCCACAGGGCCAATCTTATAAATTTTGGTATCCTTCCCATAACCTTTATGACAGATGACGAGCTTGAGCGGATACAGTCTGGTGACCATCTAGTTATTGAAGGTATATTAACGCTGTTGAAAAATGGCAGAGTTCTTCGCGTCGCGAACACAACTCAGGGGAGGACCTTTGAGGTTCGCGTCGATTTGGATCCGAGAGAAAAAGACGTGGTCATGGCAGGCGGACTTCTCGAGTTCCTTAGACAGCATCAGAGACAGGAAGATTGAGATATTTTGTATTGAACAGTTCTGAAATCCGGATTCCGCATTCCGCATTCACACAGCGAGGTAAATTATGCTCTCTTTGATGAGAAAACACGCCCAGTCTTGGCTGATCAAATTGGCCCTGGGTGCTATTGTAGTAGTTTTTGTCTTTTGGGGGGTCGGAAGCTACCGGGCTCAGAAGGGCAACCGCATAGCGCTTGTAAACGGTGACCCTATCGTTCTTGAAGCATTCCGCAGTGTTTATGATCAGATGCTGCAAACCTACCGAAGGCAGTTTGGCGATGTCTTGGACGAAAAACTCATCCAAAACCTAAATCTCAGGAAACAGGCATTGGATCAACTTATCGACCGCCAGCTTCTCCTCCAGGAAGCTGCCAGGCTCAACTTCGGCGTAACCGATGAAGAATTGCTCAGGGCGATCCAAGGGGTGCCGGCCTTTCAAAGGCACGGTCACTTTCACCCAAGGCAATATGAACTAGTCCTGAATAGCAACCGCATGACACCCGAGATGTATGAGGAAAGCAAGAGATATGAGTTGCTCGTTGAAAGACTGCAGAGCTTCATATTCGGCAGTATCAAAGTGTCGGAGGCCGAGGCCCTCGAGACTTATAACTGGCTCAAGAATGAGGTGAGCGTCGAGTATGTGGTTTTTAAACCTTCGACTTACACCAACGTCGAGTTAACCCCGGAGGAGATCGAGGCCTATTTCTCCAAGAATGAAAAGGCGTACGAGATACCGCCTAGAGTAAAGGTCCAACATCTGCTTCTCGATTTCAAGGGTTTTGAGGCCGAGGCCGATATTTCTGATGAAGATGTCGGCATCTATTTTGATCTCAATAAGGAAGACTATGCCACCCCCAAGAAAGTCAGGGCACGCCACATCCTGTTCCAAGTGGGGCCGGATCCCAAGCCTGAAACTATTGAGGAGGCTCGGAAGAAGGCCTTGAATGTCTTAGAAAACGCCAGGTCTGGCGCAGACTTTGGCGAGCTGGCCAAGAAGCATTCCGATGATCCTGGGAGTCGAGACAAGGGAGGCGACCTGGGATTTTTTGCCAGGGATCGCATGGTGAAGCCCTTTTCAGATGCTGCCTTTTCCACGAAGGCAGGTGAGATCAGTGAACTGATCAGGACTGATTTTGGCTGGCATATCATCAAGGTGGAGGGGATTGAGGAAGCCAAAGAACCCGTCATGGCCGAAGTCGCTGACCAGATTCGCAAGAAGCTTGCGAAAGATGAAGCCAGAACACTTGCTTTTGATCGAGCAGAGGAGATCTACGAGGCCTGTTACGGGGCCGGCAATATATCAGAAGTTGCCGAAAGGAATCAGCTCAAGGTCCATGAGACCGATTTGTTCTCGGAAAATGATCCCATAAAGGGAGTCAAAGAGGGACAGGAATTTGCCCAAACAGCCTTTGCTCTCGGTGAGGACGAAGTCGGGGAGCCCCTTGAACTGTCAGACGGTTACTACATACTTCAGTTGATCGCCAAGCAACCGGCCACAATTCCAGAGCTGAAGAGCGTTGAAGAAAAGGTAACGCAAGACCTGACCGAACAGAGAAGAAACGATCTGGCCAAAAAGGACGCTGAGGAGTTTTTGAATGATCTTAAAGGTGGAGCCGAGTTTCAAAAGGCCGCTGCGAGCAGGGAACTGAAGGCAGAGACTACCGGTTTTTTCGAACGGTCCGGCACGATCCCGGGACTCGAAGCCGAAAGGAATATCCAGGAGACCGCCTTCAAGCTAAGTCAGTCAAAACCTCTTCCAGATGCTGTTATCAGAGGGACGCAAGGATATTATGTTGTTCAGTTCAAGGCCCGACAGGAGGCAGATCCAAAGGAATTCGAGGAAAAGAAATCGGAAATCACGACCGGTCTTCTGTTCCAGAAACGTCAAAGGGCTACCGGGGAATTTGTCGACGGATTACGCAAAAAGAGTGAGATTAGTATTCAAGATGGATTTCTGGATTAAAGTAGTTATCAGGAATACGCTCTGATTGGCATAGCTCTTACGGGTGCTGGTCCTCAGTCAACTTTCGACTATAGCCCATGCACGGTTTTTATGGCCGCATTCTATTCGTAGACCTGACGCGTAGACGCTTTCGTGTTGAAACCACTGACGAGAAGGTCCTCAGTGGCGTTCTGGGCGGCAAGGGGCTGGCATCCCATCTCCTCCTCACATTAAACCCTCCTATGGTTGACCCCTTGAGTCCAGAGAATCACCTGATCTTTTCCACCGGGCCTGCGTGCGGCAGCCTGGTCTGGGGCTCATCCAGATACGGCGTTTTTACCAAGTCTCCTCAGACCGGTTTCTATTCTGAATCGTATGCAGGGGGCAGAGTCCCCGAAGCCATGGATGCCGCCGGGTATGATGCGGTCGTCATCGAGGGAAAGAGCAATACGCCTGCGGTTCTGGTGGTTGACCCCCACGGTGTGGCTTTTCATGACGCGGGTGACTTGTGGGGGATGGATACCCATCAGAGCGAAGATGAGGCAATCAAAAGGTTCGCAAAGAAAAAAAGTGACAGGAGGTTTCGAGCCGGTGCCGTGGTTATAGGGCCTGCGGGAGAACATCAGGTATGCTTTTCGGTCATAGAGAACGACTATTGGCGGTCGGCCGGACGGACGGGTGCAGGAAGCATAATGGGCAGTAAAGGGCTCAAAGCTATCGTGTTTCAGGGCGATCGAAGGCGAAAGCTGGCCGACAGGAAAGCAGTTCAGACGTTCGCAAAAGACTTGGCAAAAGATTCTAAGGAACACCCACAGGTCGCGGCCTATAAAAGTAAGGGTACGCCCATGTTGGTCAAGGTGATGAATGAAGTGGGCGGTTTTCCTACACGCTACTGGTCTGAAGGGACATATGAAAAGTGGAGGCAGATCAGCGCCGATGCCCTGCATGATCGCTGTGAAGTAAAGCCGCGAGCCTGCTTGAAGTGTTTCATGGCCTGCGGTCGAATGACCAAGATCCGGTCCGGACGTCATGCCGGGCTCCGGTTGGAAGGGCCCGAATACGAAACCATCTATGCCTTTGGGGGACTCTGTCTGATCGACAACATCGAGGAGATTATCTATCTCAATGATATCTGTGACCGGCTCGGGATAGACACAATCACTGCCGGAAACCTTTGCGGACTCACCATTGAAGCGGCACGCCGGGGCAGGATTGATATTGCCATCGACTACGGAGATGTGGATGCCATTGCCGGGCTATTGAAAAAGATCGCCTTTAGACAGGGCATAGGCGACCTATTGGCACGGGGGATCAAGGCCGCTTCCGAGGAATGGGGCCTTCAAGATTTGGCGGTTCATGTCAAAGGTCTGGAGCCTGCCGGTTACGACCCGAGAGTCCTCAAGGGTGTGGGACTCGGCTATGCGACCTCTGATCGGGGCGCATGCCACCTCAGGGCCACCTTTTATAAAGCAGAACTCTCAGGCATGATCGACCCGGATACGATCGAGGGGAAGGCGGCTATGTTTGTGGACTTTGAGGACCGTCTCACCCTCTTTGATGCCTTGATCCTATGTCGTTTTTTTCGGGACCTTTATCCCTGGGAGGCCCTGTGCGAAACAGTGCAGGGCCTGACGGGCATAGAGACCAGCACGACAAGGCTTAAGGCAATCAGTGCCAATATCTCAAACATGGTTCGAACGTTCAACATACAGGAGGGACTTCGGCGGGAAGATGACCGACTCCCGAGCCGGCTTCATAAAGAGGCCCTCAAAAGTGGCCATCAGATTAGCGAAGTCGAGCTTGAGACGATGGTCACTGAATACTATCACCTCAGGGGCTGGGATGAACAGGGGAAACCAAGATAGGGGAAACGGTCATACGTGTTCAGATGAAGATTCTCAGCAAACGCGGGGCACCAAACGCACTCCCGCTTCGGAATCTAAGACGGGTTCTTGAGATAGGTCATAAACACAAAGGGCATCTCACTTTAGCTCAACGAGATGCTCTTGGTGTTGAAACAATTGCGTCCTACAACTTAACAACGTTCCTGGCTGAAGGGCCCTTGGCGTCTTCCTCCACGTCAAAACTCACCTTGTCGCCCTCAGCAAGAGACTTGAATCCAGCCCCATCAATGGCGGAGTGATGAACGAATACGTCCTTATCGCCTTCCACCTCAATAAAGCCATAGCCCTTTTGGTCACTAAACCACTTCACTGTTCCTTCTGCCACAACGATGTACCCCCTTCCCGATTTTTCGTACAGCCTTCAGGCACTACTCTGGAAGAAGCCACAAAACCGCATCGCTAAGGCAAAAGGTGGAATTGAAGCGGGTTCCAAAGTACGGATCCTGACTTCCGTACCCGATCCGTTTTCCTGACATGACCATGGGTTCATGGCAAGCGATATTGGACCGACTATCTGACCTTATATCAGCTGCAATAATGTGTCAATGAGAACCTCACACGGCATTGAGCGTGATGGAAGCCAGGAGCTTTAATTATCCTCCCTGCCCTCTGAACTCCAGTCCCAGCAGGCTGATATCGTCCTGGGGTTCTGCATTGTTGCCGAACTCTGTCATAGAATTTATGATTCCATCTATCATCCTGCAGATGGGCTCATTTCTTAATCTTTGCAGCTCAATATAAAAGCGATCCTCGCCTGCGCACGAGATGTGTTTGCATTCTCTTTCTTGTTACTCTGCTTATTTGACCATACACAAAGCAGGGGCTTTTTGACCGGCTCGCTCCCCGCGCACGAAGTGCTGCCGCAAGGCAGAACGCCCGTCCTTCAGGGCGGGGAAGCTTCACAATAAGGAGATTTCCTAAAGTGGTCTAAATCAAATCTTATTTTAGCAAAACTCATGCAGCATTTTGGACTGGCGATATCGGATGAGATTCTAAAGAGTTAACTTAATAGGCGGGAGAGACAGCCTAAGAGATTGACCAAATGCATGTGGAATGAAGCATTTCCCGGTCACAAAAACAAAAAAGGCCCTCACGGACTGGCATCAGTGATGCCCTATATAAACATCTTTCACTACCCAAGAGCTTTCGGGTTGTGTTTCGACTGACTTCATTTGCACAAAAAATGGTGCGAGGTGAGTTCTTGTGATCCTTCAGGGGTTGCCTGCTGTTTTAGGACAGCATTTCGTGTGCGGGGAGCGAGCCGGCCAAGGTAAGTTTACCCCAATGTTGCATAAACAACATGGCATAGAACGCCAAACCTAATGTAATATCAAGCAGTTGTGAACTGTATTCTCGGTGAATCACGAATTAACCGGGAGTGACATCCAGAAAGAG
>JBEQLC010000063.1:0-3296 GCA_040326175.1 Desulfobacteria bacterium
CGCAGTCCCGCGGGATCGCCCTTGCGGGCAGCCTGGCGGCTGTCCAATTCCGCTTTCCTGCGGAATTGCCCTTGAACTTGAACAAAATTGAACATTTTTCAAAGGTCTCGGGCCATGCTGCGGGACAAGTAAGCTATGACGTTTTTGAGGATTCCGTCGAGATCGGTCTTTGGTTCAAAGCCTATACAATCCTTGATTTTCTGAATGCCTGGAACTCTTCTTTCCATATCTTCAAAGTCCTTCCCAAAGGCAACCTCGTAAGGTATATACTCGATCTTAGAGTCGCTATTGGTCATGGCGATGATCTTCTTTGCCAGGTCCTCGATACTGATCTCTTCTGTCCCCCCCACGTTGTATAACTCTCCTGTGGCTTTGGGACTCTCCATGAGGCCCGTAAGAGCATCTACCACATCCTTGACATAGGTGAAGGTTCGGGTCTGCTTACCGTCCCCAAAAACCGTAAGGGGCTGTCCCTTCAGTGCCTGGCCAACCAACCTGGGAATTACCATGCCATACGCGCCTGTCTGCCCGGGACCCACGGTGTTGAAGAGCCGGGTAATGACTACCTCCAGGCGATTCGTCCGGTGATAGGCCAGTGCCATGAACTCGTCCATAAGCTTGGAGGCAGCATAGCTCCACCGAAACTTGCTGGAGGGCCCATAGATAATATTATCGGTTTCCATCAAAGGGGCGTGGAGGTGTTTTCCGTACACCTCTGATGAGGAAGTGATCAAGACCCGTTTCTTAAATTTCTGGGAAAGTTCCAGTACTTTTTCCGTTCCTTGTATGTTGGTCCGGATCGACTCAAAAGGGTGTTCAAGGACATAAAGGACACCTACAGCGGCGGCGAGATGGTAGACCCGGTCGCAGATACCCACCAGCTCCACCATTTTCTCGTGATTTAGAATCGAATCGAGGTTAAAAAAGAGACGAGGGCCATAATTCTCATTTTCGAGTAAAGGCTTGATGTTTTCCATGGAGCCGGTTGACAAGTCGTCGATAACATAGACCTCAGCCCCTTTTTCAAGATGGGCCTCAGCCAGATGTGATCCAATGAATCCGGCACCACCGGTAATAAGAATTCTCATGAAGCGGTTCCCGATAGATATAATACTTCAGACACATGCAGACAAATAGCTCCGCTAAGGGCGGAGCTATCAATTACGTGCAAAGTCTGAATCAAGGTGGTCGGGACGACTGGATTTGAACCAGCGACCCCAGCGTCCCGAACGCTGTGCTCTACCAGGCTGAGCCACGTCCCGACACCTATATTGCCTATAGATTATGCCAGCTGCCTGGAACTGTCAAGGTGCTTTCTTGTCTTCTATGCGCTGTCAAACGGGTCTTGAAGCAGCATAGTTTCTTCGCGACCAGGCCCCACCGAGATAATCTGAACCGGAGTCTCCAGGAGTTCTTCTATGCGTTTAAGATAGGCCCTGGCATTTTCCGGCAGGTCGTCCGGTTCCAGAGCACCCGAAATGTCCTCGGACCATCCCGGAAGCTCTTCGTAGACTGGCTTACAAGCCTCAAGCACCTTTATGGCAGGGGGAAATTCAGTGAGTCGATCATTCCCGTATTGATAGGCCGTGGCAATCTTAAGGGTCTTGATACCACTTAGGACATCGAGCTTTGTCACGGCAAGACCGGTAAGGCTATTTAGGCGTGCAGCATTGCGGAGCAACACAGTGTCAAGCCAGCCGCACCGTCGGCGCCTCCCTGTAGTGGCGCCAAACTCGGCCCCTGTCCTTTGAATAAGGTCTCCGATTTCATCTTCAAGCTCTGTGGGAAAAGGACCGCTTCCGACGCGTGTCGTGTAGGCCTTGACGATCCCCATGACGCCATGGATCTGGGTGGGACCGATCCCAGCACCGCAGCAAGCATTTCCTGCAACGGTGTTGGATGAGGTAACATAGGGGTAAGTCCCATGGTCAATATCAAGGTGCGTTCCCTGGGCACCCTCAAAGAGGATATGATTTCCGTCCTTAATAGCCTGGTTGATCAGGACAGAGACATTGGTGATATGCGGTCCAAGCTCCTCCGCATACGGGAGATATTCATCAAGTATTGCTGCTTCATCCACGGTTTCGGACTTAAGGAAGTCCTTTAAGTAAAAAGCCTTTTCCCCCAATATTGAAGATACTTTCTCCCGAAATACTTCCGGGTCAATGAGGTCGCAAAAGCGGATCCCGCGCCGTGTGATCTTGTCTTCATAACAAGGCCCTATTCCACGACCAGTGGTGCCCAGTTTCTTGTCTCCCTTAAGCCTCTCCCTGCCGTGATCTATGAGCTTGTGGTAAGGCATAATCAGGTGTGCATTTTCGCTGATCATAAGATTGTGCGGACCCACGGAAATGCCACGTTCTCTCAACTGCTTGATCTCCTCGATGAGCACACCCGGGTCCACTACGACACCGTTTCCGATCGAGCAGATCTTGTCTGAGTGGAGTATTCCGGAGGGGATCAGATGAAAGATAAACGATTCTCCATCCACTACCATGGTGTGGCCCGCATTGTTACCCCCCTGAAAGCGGACCACGAGCCGGGCCTTCTCTGCGAGGACGTCCACAACCTTTCCTTTGCCTTCATCTCCCCACTGGGTGCCAACTACTACCACGTTAGACATATATGACTCCTTGGTTGTATAGCTCCCTGCAGGGCAAAACATCACCCTCAACAAGAACCCCATCCCTTTCGGGCGGGGTCCAGGGGAGCAAATCGAGAAGTTTTAGAAGTTGGGTTCTTGATAGCAAAATCCGTACTGGTTGTCAATATGGGTTCCATTCTGCAAAAGCCTCTACGGCTGAAAGCAAGAAGTTTGCACGTATCATAAGTTATTTCCCCTCTAATGGGAGGTTCATAGCAAAATTCGTATTCGAAGCCTGTGCATGAAGAGTCAGCGGAAGCTTGGGCAGCAAACAGCCTCCAGGCTTATAATACTCAATTGACACACTTGGCCAATTCTCCTATACTTTGGCAGTTTAAAGATTAGTCATTCCCAAGGCACTGACTTCAATTTTTGACTCAGGTGACAAACATGTTCTGGGAATATGCTCAATGGCTGGGATTCAGTCCGGAATCACCGATCACTTTTGACTTCATTAAAGAAGCCTGCATAGTAGTAGGTTCAGGATTACTTCTAGTTTTTGCCGGATTCAAGGTGAAAGGGACATTGGGCGCAGTCTTGGCATTGTTGTTTGGAGCTTTACTCTACCTCTATTTGAACGTTCAATAGGGAAGGCATTTATCAGTCTGTTGGCTCGAAAGGTATTTGAGGATGGTGGTAAAGTTTAACACAC
>JBEQLC010000063.1:3306-8826 GCA_040326175.1 Desulfobacteria bacterium
AGAGGATATGGCTTGTTGTGGTTGTGATATTTACTTTTGTTGCGCTTTATCCGATCTGGTCGGTCCGATTTATCCCCCTGCAGGACTATCCTGAACACCTGCTACAGGCACACATGTTTTCCCACCGAAACGATCCGGCCTTCGACTACAATGAGAATTTCGACTTCAATCTCAGACTGGCACCCTACGCGACTTTTTATGCGGTATTAATCCCGTTATCTGCGATTCTGCCGATTGAGGTGGCGGGCAAGGTGGCCGTTTCGCTGTATATTTTCGCGGTGGCCTTGCTTGTGATAAGATTGAAGCAACGGTTCAAGACGGACTTTGCGCCCTGGGGATTACTGCTTCTGTTCCCGTTTGCATTCAATCAGCAATACTTCCAAGGAAATATTAACTATTTGTACTCCCTGCCCCTGCTTGCCTTTGCACTGCTCGATCACGAAGATATATCCAACACACGCCTGAGCATTGGGCCATTATGCAGACATTTCCTGTGGCAGCTGGCGCTGTTCTTCACGCATCCCCTTACATTTCTAATCTATGTATCATTGGCAAGCTCTAGGGCTGTGTTGTCCTGGCGAAATCGCGATGAATTCGTTCGAGGTGTTATTCCGCCGATTATAGCCGCCGCACTCTTTCTGCTGTGGTTCACAGTCGAAAACGCGGGTGGTTCAGCCGGACGGATGTGGTGGAAGCCTTTCAGTTCCACTCTGGCTTGGTATGGGTATATTTTTACCGGCATGCGTTGGTTCGATGGTGTAGACAAGCTTTCGATAGTCCTGTGGATGGGAATTGGTGCTTTGGGAGTTCATGCTTTTCTTGCGGGCAGGCAGGAGGTGGGAAAGTTTTCTATCCGATGCCAGGCATTCTTTATCTTGACAATAATTGCAGTATTCGTACTACCCTTTGGAAAGGGCCCATACTCGTTTATCAGCGTGAGGGTCGCATCAGTTTCCTACTTTTTTCTCGCCATTCTGGTAGGCCGGTTGAAGTTCAAAGGAGTCTGGAGAAGCGTTTTCATTCTCTTTGTTGCAGCGGTCTTAATCCAGTCGGTGATTAAGCAGGGACGCGTTTCTGCTGAAATTCAGGAAATCGTGCCGATTGTCGAGAGAATACCTCCAAATTCTCGCATCCTCCCACTGGTCTTTGATAACGACTCACCTGAGCTTGAGAACTCATTTGACATGCATTTGCACGATCACGACTATTATCATCTTCTCGTTGGCGGAGGGCTGTCTCCGTACATTATCAAGAACCCGCTGTTTCCTGTTTATTACAAAGCGGAAGTGAACCTGTCAGCGCCAGGCGAGTATACTCCTGGCCTTTTCAAATGGGAAGAACACTCTGCGGAATACGAGTATTTTATGATTCGCGCGGCTCCTGATGCGATGATTGAATATCAGGCCGAGAAAATGAAACTGATGGATCGCTCCGGAAGTTGGTGCCTTTTCAAGAAGGCCATTGATGATCAGAGAGTTCTGAAGGACGGGGGAAAGGGCAAAACAGAGGGGGAGATATGAAGCGCCTTGTTCTCAATGAATCTGGAGAAGCAGCCGCATTAGTGGCCGGTGAAAACATCTCCCAACAGCTGAAGAGTAAAATCGATAATCTGAAACTTAATTTTTTCGACATGGAAAAGGGTGGTGTGAACTACGAGGGGATGAGGAACTCTGACGCCTTTGAAGATTACAAAGCTGCAACAAGGGGCCTTGCCTCGCTGGACTTGGAGGAGTTGGCCACGAGACAAGCAAAGCTGGCATTTTGGATAAATATCTATAATGCGCTTGTGGTACACGGCATTCTGGAGTTGGACGTCAGCAGAAGCGTGAAAGAGGTTCCATCCTTCTTTAAGGCGCTTTGTTACAAGGTGGGCGGTTATGTCTTCAGTTTAGATGACATTGAACACGGCATTCTCAGGGGGAACAGGAGGAAGCATCTTCTGTCTCCCAAGGCGTTTTCTGGTGGGGATCCGCGCAAGAAGTTCATTCTTGAAAAGGTGGACCCGAGAATACACTTTGCTTTGGTTTGTGGATCGAATTCATGTCCGCCAATTGACGTCTATGAAGAAAAAGAGATTGACGAACAGTTGGAGTTAGTTGCCAGTGGTTTCATAAATAGTGAGGAAGTTACTGTAGAAGAGGAGAACAAGAGACTGAGAGTGTCTCGGATTTTCAAATGGTACGAAGACGATTTTGGCGGTAGGGAAGGGGTTCTTTCCTTAATCATCAAATATCGCTATGACCCCAAAGAGAAGGATTTTCTAAAGAAGGCTGTTAGTGAGCTGCGTATTCTTTACAACGACTATGATTGGTCACTAAATCTTGTATGAGTTGATGTAGGGCTACGCCTCTATTCTGACATTGCAATAAAGCAATACGGATCCCGCTCTTCAAAAACGTTGAGGCCGAAGCTGTGGGCGACCGCAAGGCAACCGCCGCAGACGGGACGGATGGGACACGATGTGCATGCCCTACAGCCCGAACGATAGCGATGGGCCATCTCCGAATCATAGACCTCGGCTATGCTTTGCTCAAAGACGTTGCCGATTGGAGACGGGAACTTACGGCAGGCGTGGGCTTCTCCATCCGAGAGGACGGTGATGAAGTTGAACGCAGCGCTGCAGCCGTACCCGGCACACCCACCAAAGGGTTCGATTCCCTTTTGAAAGCGCACTATGTTCATAAGGTTGTCCTTCAAACCCATATGGGGATTTCTTTCCGCAGCGTCCATATATGCTTCTATAAAGGAGATGTATTCGCTGCGTTCGGGGAGTTGAAGGTTTGCACCCTCTCCCACCATTGAGAGGCGGTTGAAATTAAAATGATCGGTAAGACCGCGAAGCGTATCAGCAAGAGGCAAAACCTGATCAATATTCCCTTGTGTGAGGGTGAGCATCACCATTGAAGTGATGTCAAAATCGCGGAGCACGCTGAGGAACTCGATCACCCGTTCAAAGCTTCCAGGGCCCCGTATCATATCGTTATGCTCCCGCAGGCCTTCCAGACTCACCTGAAAAAAGACAGGCCTCTGAATTTCCAGCAGTTCCTCAATGCGAGATGCCGGAGAAGGATTACCAAGGATTGCAGGGGCAAGGCCGCGATCTGACGCACCACGATAGAGGTCCAAGAAGTGGGGATACATAAGTGGATTGCCGCCGGTGAAAGTCACCTGTCCCCTCACGTATCTGCTCTGGCAAAAGGCGCGCAGTTCGTCCAGGATCGCAAGACCATGATCCAACTCAAGTGAAGATCGTTTGCTGCGGTCGTAACAGTGCTTGCAGTGAAGATCACAGGTCTGGGTTATGTGCCACTGAAGTGTAAAGACCGGGGACGACAAGAAAGTCTCGTCTGTGTTCTCTCCAACAGGAAAGCTGGCTGGGTCCCGTCGAATAAGTGAACGGGGCTGAAGAAGAATCCCTCTGGAAACGGCGCGATGAATTGCTCCATCAACTGCACCCACAGGTAACCCGCCTGCTGCTGCCGCGTCCTGTGGATCTATCCCCTCGACCACCATCTTCAGCACAAGGAGGTCTTCGTCAGATGCCGGTTGGGTCTTCACTCCCAGGGTTTTAGGGTCCAGCCAGATAAGAACAAATTCCTCGCCCGGTTCAGGATCTGGAGAGTGAGACCCACCCTTCGCATTCAAGATATAACACAGATTCTTCCAGGAAAGCTGGAGTAACTGAACCGTAGGGTTAACACCAAGCTGGTCAACTTCTGCTGGAATCTCAACCTCTCCGTTCTTAACTGTGTGAACGGCCCACTCCAGGCGGGCGAGCTCGGGCAGGAAGTCAGGCAAGCCCGAGTCGCCCATCTGGAGTGCGAGCTCGTCTGGCAATCTTTCCGGCTCAAGGCCCTCAGCACACGACGCAATTATCCCGTTCCATGTGTCAGCATCGACAGTGGAGCGAGATGCGAGATAGATCTTTCCAAGTTCTTCCTCGCTTGAAGAGGTCACAGGTGACCTCCTCTCCCCGTCCTGGGTTTGTACATAGGTCATATGCTGCCGTGCCATTCCTTCAGGACCAACCTATGTTGTCCCGCCGGAAGAACCTTGAGCCTATCAGGCAAAAAAGAATCTGCCATCTGATTACCTGGTTCTGTTCCTGTCATTTTCAGTGCTACCTGCACTGGTCGTTAGCTTCAACTACTCTTGTGGGTGCCACCTGCACCTTGACTACCGCTTCAGGAGGTGGTACCTGGCGCCTGCTTTTCTCCGCCGGTGCTACCTGCACCAGAGTCGCCATTTCAGCTGGTTTGGCCAGCTGGGTGTTTGGCGCAACCAGAAAGCGTGAGGCCGGCGGTGGCCAGCAGTCCGGCAAGACCAAAACTTGCCAGGACCTTCTTGAGCTGCTTAATTTCCATTACCCGTCTCCTTTCCAATTGATGGTTGGAGATTTCGCCTTCCCTCCCAGGACAGGAAAAACGTGGCCAGGCCCACCGAAGTGAACACGGCACATTAACACTTAGCTAACGTGTGATCATGCACGTAATAGGGTGAAACGTCAATGGGGTTTTCACCGTATTTATTACAGTAAAAGACTGTATTTTTGGATCACTCACAACTGCATGGATTGGTTTGGCCTCGTCTCCGACGTGGATGCCGGAGTAATCCTAGAACAGATGGTGCAAAGCCTTGATTGCCGAGTCAGGGAACTCCGGCGGGAACTTGGTCTGAAATTCAATGTCTTGGAAGCAACACTCGTTCAACTAATTCTGCTACGGGACATTGACGTACTAAGCCAAGAGGAGTTTGACAGGGAAATCAAGGAGATTGCCAGTTACAAGAATGATACCGAATGGACCTCGGAAGAACAGCTAGCGCAGAAAGTCAAACAGGAAGTTGAGACGTAGCATTGACAACCGAAGCAAGCAGCGCCATGCGCTTGAACAATGCCTTGTTCTGGCTTAAATTCGAGATAGTGAAGGGGTCCTCGTTGTCCTGATTTCAGTAGATAGCAATACACAAAAGAGAGAAGCCTATGAACCCCAGCGCGACCACAATAAGGAAGAGATCATAAGGGGCAGAATCTTTCAGGAAATTCGTAAACCAGGACACGGCAACACCTCTGGAGCCTGCGGGAGCGGAGTCAAAGCAAAGGGTTTGATCGGCGTTGATGTGGTGGCCAGCTAGTGGGATTCGCGAACCTGCAAATCCGGACAGGAACCAGAGTAAAACACACTAGCCAGCTGTAAATGAGGATTCCGTAATACTTACATATTGATAAGGATAACTTCTTGCTAAACCCCCATTCGATTAACCTGCAATATATATGCAGGGGGTTTAGACGGTGTTGCATATTTAGGAAATAGTCCAGCAATGGTCTTGCCCTACCTGTGGTGTTTCTCTATGAACCACGCGTACTATGCTATAGTTTTTCAGTTAGGACAATTGGGGAAGATACTCGTTTTGTTGGGAAAAAACGAGAAATGAAGGACAATAATCTCCTTTGGAGAGCAGGGGAAAACCCTGATGGCATGGTAGAGAAGCACGATGCAAGTTGTTTGAGGGGGATAAAGG
>JBEQLC010000064.1:0-8739 GCA_040326175.1 Desulfobacteria bacterium
GCATCAGC
Source organism: Desulfobacteria bacterium (assembly GCA_040326175.1). GTDB lineage: Bacteria > Desulfobacterota > Desulfobacteria > Desulfobacterales. Next base: position 9 of record JBEQLC010000064.1, read on the forward strand.
CTTGCCCCTCGTCAAGACATCATAGATATGATCGATATTCCCGGCACCCCCCGACGTGATGACCGGGATGTTCACGTTTTCAGAGATGAGCGGCGTCAACGCCATTTCATAGCCCCGCTGAGTCCCGTCCGCGTCAATAGAATTGAGGCATATCTCCCCTGCCCCCAGGTTTTCCGCCTCCTTGGCCCAGGCAAGGGCATCAATGCCCACATATGTCCTGCCGCCATGAATGACCATCTCATAACCCGAGGGTATTTTGTCAGATACTTCCACCTTTTTCACATCCATACCTAGAACAATGCACTGGCTACCAAAGGCTTTTGCCCCCTCGGCAATGATCTTCGGATCCTCGATGGCTGCTGTGTTCACACTCACCTTTTCCGCTCCGGCCAGAAGTACCTGACGCATATCCTCGATGGTCCTGATCCCTCCGCCCACAGAAAAGGGTATGAAAATCTCCTCGGCCACGCGGCGAACCACATCGATCATAATGTCGCGCCGGTCGCTTGAAGCCGTGATGTCGTAGAAAACGATCTCGTCCGCCCCCTCCTCATAGTAGAACCTGGCCATCTCTACGGGGTCACCAATGTCCACATTCTCTTTGAATTTTATGCCCTTGGTTGTCTTTCCGTCTCTCACATCAAGACACGGAATAATCCTTTTACTCAACATAGGACGGTATTCCCCAAGCAGGCTTACGTTTGTGACAATCAAAAACGATTACGGAGGTCAACGTTGGTCCATGGTAAACAAATAAGTTCGAATATCGAATATCGAAATCCGAAACAATATCGAAATTCAAATGTTCAAAATTCGAAACAGGCCAAACTTGAGTCGTTCTGGAAAAAGGCTTCTTGGTTTGGGGCATTCGGATTTTGGTCATTCGAATTTGTTTAGCATTTCGTTATTCTAATTTCGGATTTTCTTACTCACCTCGCACCTGATCCGTTCGAGGCGAAACTTCGATAGCCAAGGCTTGGCTGAAATTCTCCACCCCAGGTGCAAAAATTCTCCAGGACCCTGAGGCCCGCAGGGCCACTTTTTTCAGGATGGAACTGCATGGCAATCAGGTTCTCGCAACCGATCACGGAGGGGAACTCTATTCCGTAGTCCGTGGTCCCAATCACGTGGTTGTCTGAGGCAGGCAGTGGATAGTAGGCATGAACAAAATAGAACTCGTCAGCCGCTGCAATCCCTTTAAAGACTGGATGCTCTTCACGCAGGTGCACTCCGTTCCACCCCATGTGCGGTATTTTGAGGCGTTCATTTTCCTCAGACACAAGAGGCTGCGGGAATAGCTTAACAGCACCTTCAATGAGTCCTAAACATTGGGCACGGTTCTCTTCGCTACTCTCAAGTATTATCTGCGCCCCCAGGCAAATCCCCAGAATTGGTTTCTGCGCCTTGAACTCCTTTTTCAACACATTGTCCAGACCAAGGTGGTTCAGATCAGCCATGGCCTTTCCAGCCGCTCCCACCCCGGGAAAGATGATCCTCTCGCTTTCTGAGATCTCTTCCCGGCTGTGTGTGACGCGGCAAGCAAAGCCTAACTTCCTAACAGCCAGCTCGACACTCCTGAGGTTCCCGGCCTTGTAATCAATAATCGCAATCATGGGGTTGTTCTTGTACCATGGAGAAAAAATCTTGCAATGAAAATGTTAGAGCCAGATCATCTGGCGGGAAGGGATAACAGAACAGCCGGCAGCGGCAAGGCCACAACCTCGAAGTCTGTTCACAGAATTTTTCCTGGAAACAAGTTCACTCCAGCGGTTCGTTCTCCACAAGGGTCCAGATCCCGCATGGGCAGGCCCCTGCGCAGAACCCGCATCCGATACATCTATCCGGATCCACCACCATCTCAAAGTCTTCACTGCCATTTTCCTGTTTGGAAATAGCCCCCTCTGGACAGATGGTGATGCATACCCCGCAGTCCCGACAGGCCCCGCAAGAGGAACACTGCTCGGCACATTCTTGAATCCCGTCAAACCGCGTCAGCCGTGGATCAAAGTACTCCAGCTTGATACGGGAATAATCGATTATCTGACGGGTGTCACCCCGGGGCCTTTTGCCCGCCAGGATGTCATTAATGGCCTGGGCAGCCTTTCGACCAGCACCAATGGCATCGGTCAGAAGGCCCAGTTTCACCGCATCTCCGATGGCAAAGATCTGGGAATCAGTGCTCTGGTACAGCTCGTTCACCGTGATGAATCCACGCTCCGTGGCAACCGTCTCCGGGAGAAAATCGAGATCAGGCTGATCTCCAATAGACACGATAACCGTATCCGCCGGAATGACCTCTCCTGTGCTGAGTTCCACACCTTCTTCCGTAACTGATTTGGTAAAGCATGGCCAACGAAACTTGGCTCCGACGGCCTCCGCGTCCTGCCTCTCTTTGCCAAAGGACAGAGGTTCCTGAACGTCAATTAGCGTAATCTCCTCGGCCCCAAGACGGTGTGCTTCGGTGGCCACGTCACAGCCAACATTCCCAGCGCCGATGACCACCACAGCTTTTCCCACCTGGATCTTGTCTCGCTTGCTTTTCCTCAGAAAATCGAGGGCAGGGATCATCCTCTCTTTTCCAGGAACAGGGAGAATCCGAGGTTTTTGTGCCCCCACTGCAATGACTACAAAATCGTAGTCGACTTTTAACTGTTCAAGATCCTCCCCTGTGAGCTGCTGTTGCAGATGGACGTGAGGCAAGACACTGCGAACTCGATCCAGTTCCGCTGTTATAACCTCTTGCGGAATGCGAGTTTTGGGAATGACTGATTCAATCTTACCTCCTAAAGCCTTTCCCATGTCAAAGATTACCGCCTCATGTCCTTGCCGGCGGAGCTGCCATGCCACGGAGATCCCTGAAGGACCACCTCCAATAACGGCGATGCGTTTGCCTGTCAAGGCTGGCAGCTCGGGCAATTTCGCTTCGAGGCTCACCTTGCCCAGCTGCTTTACATCCACGGGCACCATGTTCTCGGTCTGCCTGGTACATCCCTGCATACAAGGGTTCGGACAAAGGTAACCACATACCGTAGCAGGAAAAGGTGTATAAGAGAGTGCCATGTCCACGGCTTCATCCACGCGACCTTCACGAATCAGACGCCAACGCTCATGAACAGGCATGCCGGTGGGACAGCTTGCCTCACACGGTGGAATATACTTTCGGTTCTCCCAGACCGGCACAAAGCGGCGCAAGTCTCCGGTCGTAATTACAGGAATGGGGCTACGGTCAAGGTCAGACAAATCTCCGATCAATCCGCCCCGGCCCAACTCCTTGTCCCAGACTTCCTGGCGGAAGGCATCCATGGACCGTCTCGGCTTTGTGGCTTTCTCATGGGGACTCCGCGCCACGAGGAGTTGCCAATCATCCCGATCAGAAAGCTCATCGAAGAGGGGTGACTGATTGACCTTCTCGAGAAATACGTGAAGGTTTTCGGCCAGCCACTCCCAGTCTTCATCGCATAAGGGTCGGAGCTTGGCATCGACCTGGCTAAATCCTTTATGAGGCCCTCTGAAGAAAATCTGGCCCCCTACCATTCCCACGCACGGACGGTAACCTATAACGTTGGACGGATCCTGGGCCTCGAAACCGCAGACCACAGCAATCCCCCCTGCCATGAACTCAGCAAAATAATCCCCCACAGACCCCAGGACCCATAACTCGGGTGGATCAAAACGGGGGTTATACTTGGTCATGGTCATGGCGCGGGCACCAGCGTTTCCAGCCACATAAATCTTCCCTTGGGCCATTGCATTGGCTACGCCATTGGTGGCATTGCCGTGGACAACGATCTCAGCCCCTGCATTCAACCATCCCACGTCGTCAGAAACCGGCCCTATGACTTCTATGTGTGTATTGGGAAATCCCATTGATCCCACACGCTGACCCGCAGAGCCATGGATTTCCATATGCACCTGCTCATCGCCAGCTCCCCACAATCGGCCTCCAATGCCGTGCTGGCCATGGGCTTTCACTTTCAAGAACCGTTGACCCTCGCCCACCGCTTGCTGGATACGTTCTTCCAAAACGCGAGATTCCAGACGAAGACCATCCTCTACACCGGGAATCCAATATGATTCTTGCCTTTCCATATATATAACCTATCTCAAACCTCGAAGTTCATGCCAGCAAAGGAAAGCCTTCAGCTTTGAGCTTTCAGCTATCAAGACTTACACCACATACTTGATCTCCAGGCGCTCGGCCGCCGCTTTGTCATTTATCCCTATTGCATCTGACATACCTATGGGCAGCGAAGTGGAACGGCCAAGGGGCGCCATGATCTTTTTGAGCTCAGTGTCAAAAGAGAGAAATACATCCACAACGCGCTCCGCCACTTGCTCCGGATCAAGGCGCCGGTCAAGCCGCGGATCCTGCGACGTTATCCCCTTGGGGCAAATCCCGATATTGCAGATGTTGCATCGATCCGACTCCGAGCCGAGGCAACCGGCGGCGGCTTGCATGATGTATTTACCTATCTGCACACCACTTGCTCCCAGCATGATCAACGCGGCTGCGTTGGCTGCCAGGTTGCCGGACTTGCCTACACCGCCACCGGCAAAGAGCGGTATTTCGTTCTGCTTGCCGAGCTTTACCAAATTGAGATAGCAGTCCCGAATATTGCTGGCTATCGGGTGCCCCATGTGATTCATGGAGACATTGTAGGCAGCCCCGGTGCCCCCATCCTCTCCGTCAATGGCCAAAGCTGCTGCATACGGATTTCGGGTCAGGTTGTTGAGCACCGACAAGGCCGTGGTGGTCCCGGAAATCTTTGGATAGACGGGAACGCGAAAACCCCAGGCCATGTACATGGACTGGATCATCTTTGCCACCGATTCCTCTATGGAATACTTGGTCTGGTGTGTCGGCGGACTCGGAAGGCTCACCCCCTGGGGAACACCCCGGATTGCGGCAATGAGTTGACTTACCTTATACCACATGAGCAACCCACCATCGCCGGGCTTGGCGCCCTGACCATACTTGATTTCAATGGCGCAGGGATCCTCCTTCATTTCTGGTATATCTCGGATGACTTCGTCCCAACCGAAATAACCGCTGGCAATCTGCAAGATGACATATTTCAAGAATCGCGACCGCAGAAGCCGCGGCGGGCAACCGCCTTCTCCCGTACACATTCGAACAGGCATATTGAGCTCTTCGTTGAGATAGGCTACGCCCATTTGTAGCCCCTCCCACATATTTGGAGAAAGGGCCCCAAAGGACATCCCTCCAATCATCAAGGGATAGATTTCCCGCACCGGAGGAATCCAACCCTCATCGCGGAGGAGTTCCAGATTCTCCTCCGGAGGCAGAACCCTGCCCAGCAGGGTGCGAAGCTCAAATTCATGCCTGCCGGCATCTAGAGCAGGATCAGTCAGCATGGAAATCCGGATGAACTTGATCTGATCCAGAACGCCGCCAGGAACGTTTCTGCGTCCCCCGCGCCGCCGAGGCTGGCCACCTCGATTAATGTGATATTTTAGCTTGTCCGTTTCGTCACTCCGACAAGGGATGATGCAATCGTTGGGACAGACCAGGGTGCACATGGCGCATCCCACACAGGCATAAGCCGGGTCGGTTCTTTGCCGAATGCCGTAATAGACGCCATACACATTGGACGGGGCCTCTGTCAGCCCCACGGGGGTCTCAATCAAACGCTGACGGTGCACACCCATCTCAATGGCGTTCACCGGACACACCGCCGTGCAACGTCCGCACATGGTGCATTGTTGTCTGTCCCAGTGAATCTGCCACGGCAGATCTTTTATGCTTAATGTAGAAGGGGCAATTCTTCCATCTGACCACATATGGTTACCTCCTGACGGTCAGGGCGTATGTATGCGGTATCCAGATACATGGGCTGAAAATCCTTACTCTTATCGCGATCAGGGATCGCTGCATCCAAACCACACATTTCCGACGAAATCGCATATAGGCCGGGTTTACCCCCGACAATACCCGGTCGCAGCTTCTTCCTGTCCTGCACCACGAAAAGGGTCTTATCGGGAAGAGCGCCGATCACACAGTTCGGTCCATCAATGATGAGCCTCCGACAGGTATGTTTAAGATGTTTCAGAAACCGACCGTTGGGATGGCGATCCAAATCCTCATCCTGTAAGGGTGTGATCACGTGCTTATAAGCATCGATCCCTAGCCCCAAATGGGTGAGGATGAAATGTAGAATATGGGTGAACACTTCTGAATCGGATTGGTAGCCCATGTACCCTGGGAAGCCGCGGGACATCAGAAATTCCCGAATAGGAACAAAAGCGGTATTCTCTCCATTGGTCATTGTAGCCACCCCTTGGATGAAAAAGGGATGGCAGGCGTAAAGGTTAATGGCATAGTTGGTATTCTGGCGGCCCTGACCCATAATCACCCTGGCCTGGAGTTCAGGACGGTCGAGTTGGAGATATTCGGCCACGGCCATAGGATCACCAATCTCTTTGATCATGATCACATCGGGCCAAAAGCTAAAGACGATCATATCCTGGTGTTCCTCACCCATCTGCCGGAGCTGAAGCCGGATATTCATCAGGCGATGCTGAATTTCGCTTTCACTCAGCCCTTCCCAGGTTTCCGGGTATTCGTAGGCCCGAATCAGGTACATATCTCGCCTGGGCACACCTGGAGGCGCGGTTTTGGGAACTTTGATGGAGATTTTGTACTTGGTCAGGAACCCCACCTCCATCATGAAGCCATCAAGGCGCTTTATCCCCGGGTTCGTAAAGATGCCAGACAATATGGGTGCCCCATTCAGCTCCTGAAAAGGGCCGGATAGATCACTCAAGAAAAGCCCCACCCCAGAACCGTCATGCCCTTCCTTCATAACGTCCAAGGCATGGATGGCTGTCATGGGGGACATGGGAGCTTCACTGGTTATTGCAATCAAACGGCACATCGTGTTCTCTTCTCCTTCGTTTCTCTGTCGCTAACCAGGGTTGGAGTAATGCGTTTCTTACGCCGGTTCTCTACTCTTCTTTGGGCAAGACCTATGCCAAAAACACATATGTTGTCATTTCAAAGAGTTGACTTAATAGGCGAGTTGAAATACCCCGGATAAAAGACATTTTTGTAGTCTTTTTTTCAATCAAACGACATTTTTGTATGAGCAGACGGGCTTTAAGCCCATGTGGGACAAAAAGATGGAAGGTACCGTGTGGAAGGCCTGAACTGATCTCCTTTCAGCCGGGAGGAATCCCCAGCTTCCCCTTCACTCCTTCTTCATGTCATTCCTCCTCCTAATCCAGGTCCAGCGGGAATCTATCGCACAGATCACGGACTGATTCCCTGACCTGTTGAAGAATGTCCCTATCATTTGGGTGATTCAGGACCTCAATGATCATAGCTGAAATGGTGGCCATCTCTGGTTCTTTCATGCCGCGCGCTGTCACCGTGGGTGTTCCGATGCGGATACCGCTGGTCACAAAAGGATTCCGCCCATTAAACGGTATGGTGTTTTTGTTGACCGTAATACCTGCCTCCTCCAACGCGTTTTCAGCATCCCTACCTGTAATCTCCAGGTCTGTGAGATCGACCAACATCAGATGATTGTCAGTCCCTCCAGAGATAAGCTTGATACCGGCAGCCATAAGACCTTCGGCCAAGGCCTTGGCGTTGGCTACAGTCTGGCGCTGCTTTTCCTTGAAGTCTTCTGACATGGCCAGTTTGAAAGCAACCGCCTTTGCAGCTATTACGTGCATTAAGGGGCCCCCCTGTAATCCTGGAAATATCTCGGCGTTAAGTTTTTTGCCATATTCCTTTCGCGCCAGTATGAAGCCTCCGCGAGGCCCCCTCAGTGTCTTATGGGTCGTCGAGGTAACCACATCCGCATGGGGTATGGGAGAAGGATGTACCCCCGCTGCAATCAAGCCTGAGATGTGGGCCATGTCCACCATGAGATAGGCATCAACCGAACGACTGATGCTCCCCATGGTCTCAAAATCAATAATCCTCGAATACGCGCTGGCCCCGGCTACTATCATCTTCGGGCGGCATTTTTCGGCAATAGTCCGGAGTTCATCATAATCGATGGTCCCAGTTTTTTCGCTAACACCATACGAGACAGGATTGAAGAGCCGTCCCGAGAAACTTACGGGACTTCCGTGGGAAAGGTGACCTCCGTGGGCGAGGTCCATGCCCAGAATAGTGTCTCCCGGCTTCAAAAAGGCAAAGTACGCCGCCATGTTGGCCTGGGTACCGGAATGGGGCTGTACATTGGCATAAGAAGAGCCAAAAAGCTTATTCGCTCGCTCGATGGCGAGTGTCTCCACCGTGTCAACATGTCGACATCCTCCGTAGTAGCGACGGCCCGGATAGCCCTCGGCGTACTTGTTCGTCAGGAGGCTGGCCTGGGCGGCCATAACTGCGCTGGTTGTGATGTTTTCGGAGGCGATTAGGTCCAGTTGATTGATTTGACGCTCAATCTCCAGCTCTGTAGCCTGAGCTATTTCAGGGTCGACCTTTCTGATGATGTCAAGATATGGTTGAAACTTGTCCTTTTCAGCCAATGTTCATCTCCTCCAATCGGCCTTGGCATGGATAGATCAATCTGAGCCACGGCAGACTTCATGATGCTATTTCAATGAAAGAATCTCTTTTGCCACAGACTCACGCAGACAAACACAGACAAACAGGTTCGCCGGCGGCGAACCTGTGAATCATTATACCCTTCGGGCACCTTGAGGACAACGCCTAATAGTATTATCTATCGCAAAGGCAACGTCTTCTCTGTTT
>JBEQLC010000065.1:0-8593 GCA_040326175.1 Desulfobacteria bacterium
CCATGCCCCCGATTGTCTCGGTTGTAGGAAATTCAGGAGCCGGAAAAACCACCCTTTTAGAAAAGCTTGTGCGTGAACTGAAGAAAAGGGGCTATCGCATCGGGACGATCAAGCACGATGTCCACGGATTTGATATAGACCATGAGGGAAAAGACAGCTGGCGTCACAAAGAGGCTGGTGCCCGCACGGTGGCCATCTCATCGCCTAAGAAGCTGGCCCTTGTTAAGGATGTTGAGTCCGAGGAACCCCTTGACAGCCTGGCTTCAAAATACTTCCGGGATGTGGACATCATATTAACCGAAGGATACAAGAAAGAAGACAAGCCCAAGATAGAGGTCTTTCGAAGCCAAGTGCACGAGAAACCCCTCTGCAAGGAAGACGAGAACCTTGTGGCCCTTGTGTCTGACACGAGCCTTGACCTGGATGCGCCTTGCTTCGAGCTGGATGACACAAAGGGTTTGGCTGACTTTCTTGAAAAGAGATTCTTGATGGAGTCATCTCAAGTCATCCGCTAACATTTGCTCGGACGCGGTCAAGTCTTCCGGTGTATTAATGTTGAAGAAGGAGATGAGATCGGGGTCGGCTGATCTGAGTTCAGCTTCCGGAATTTCTTTTACCTTGACCTTCGGGAAGAAGTTAAGAATTTTAGGGTCTCCGTTCTGCAACTGACGTTCAATAGATTTTATGCATCGCTTTGAGTAAATGGCGCACAGGGGCTGATTACCCCGCTCCGTTACAGGCATAATCACATCCCATCTCGGTTCCAGCTCGTCCAGAAGCGCCTGGATCAATTCCGGTCTTAAGAAAGGAGTGTCACAGGCCGTAATAAAAGCATGGGGCGCGGAGGCATGAAACAGCCCCGCGTGGATGCCTGTAAGAGAGCTGCGCACTCGAAAGAGATCGCTTACGATCTTCAGATCGAATGATAGATATTGAAGCGGGTCCTTGGTGACCAGCAAAACTTCATCGAAAAGCCCTTGAAATGTATTACAAAGCCGGTCTAAGATAGTCTGACCGCCTAAGGAAAGAAAGGCCTTGTTCTTACCTGCCATCCGTTCGTTCAAGCCGCCGGATAGGATAATCCCTGAACAAGAATATTTCACGAGCCCGAAAATTACCTCCTGTATGACAAGTCGAGCCAATTAAACAATTTGATCTTATTGGAAAAATTATCAGGCAATCCCACGAGGTGTCAAGGAAAAGGAAAACTGCGATGTCACGACCTATGGGAAAAAGTGTTTAGGAACTTCACTCAAGAATCATGCGATCCTGAAGGAAAATCATTGGTTGAAAGGAAGAAGGGGCATGGGGGAGAAGAAATTGCCCTTGACAAGCCATGCAAATGGCCGTATTTTCTGACAATTACAGTGTTGCATAGGAGATCGAGGTTTGAAGAAGGGATTTATTAGAATTGACAAAGAACTGTGCAAGGGGTGTGGGCTGTGTATTGCAGCGTGCCCCAAGGGACAGATCAAGATAGGCAACAAGCTCAACATCAAGGGTTATCATCCGGCCGAGTACACTGAAAAAGAAAAGAGCAAGAAGCGCAAATGTACCGCATGTGCTCTGTGTGCAATAACTTGCCCCGATATTGCTATTGAGGTGTTCCATGGTTAAGGAGTTGATGTGTGGGAGTCACGTAATCGCGGAAGCGGCAACACGAGCAGGATGTCGTTTTTATGCAGGCTACCCCATAACACCGCAAAACGAGATCCCCGAGTATATGTCTGAGCGCTTTGCTGACCTTGAAGATGCCACGTTCATTCAGGCAGAAAGTGAGCTGGCGGCGATCAACATGGTCATGGGTGCAAGCATGGCCGGAGTCCGGGCCATGACGTCGTCTTCCAGCCCGGGCATCAGCCTGAAGCTGGAAGGGATCTCTTACATAGCTGGTATGGAACTCCCCGCCGTCATTGTAAACATTATGCGTGGAGGCCCAGGGCTTGGGAACATTGCTCCCTCGCAGCAGGACTATTTCCAGGCTACGAGAGGAGGAGGACACGGTGGCTATCGTACTATTGTGCTTGCCCCGCATTCGGGCCAAGAGCTGGTTACGCTTACGATGAAAGCCTTTGATTTGGCTGACTCCTATCGTACACCCGTCATATTACTCGGCGACGGCCTGATGGGCCAGATGATGGAGCCTGTGAGCTTTCCGGATCCGATTGATCCAGCCAAGTTGCCCAAAAAGGACTGGGTGTTGAACGGTACGAAGGGTAGAAACAGCCGCCTTATTGCTTCATTGCATTTGGACCCCGTAGAGATGGAGCAATTCAACTGGAAACTGGCCAGAAAGTATGCGGCCATATCCGAGCGTGAAGCCGAGCATGAGTCGTATCTTCTTGATGGTGCTCGCTTTGCTGTGGTTGCCTTTGGCACCGCGGCTCGCATTGCCAAGGGTGCTGTGAACCGGGCGAGGGAAGCCGGGCTAGAAGTGGGGCTTTTTAGGCCTATAACGTTGTGGCCTTTTCCCGAAAAGGAGCTCCGGGCCTTGACGCGTACGGTCAAGCATATCCTCGTATTCGAAATGAACCTTGGCCAGATGGTGGAAGATGTGAAGATTAGTGTGGGCGAACAGGCTTCGGTACACTTTCATGGTAGGCCAGGAGGTGTCATCTCCACCCCGCACGAGGTTGAGAACGTAATAAAGAAACTGATGTATGAATACGAACTCGATAAGTGACAAAGGAATCCTATGGCTAAGCAGATATTCAAAAGACCCGAGGCTCTGAAGGATGCCATTTTTCACTATTGTCCGGGGTGCGGCCACAGTATTATCCATAGGCTGACGGCCGAAGTGATTGACGAACTCGGTATTCGGGAGAGGACCGTTGGCGTCCCGCCTGCCGGGTGCGCCGTACTGGCGTATAATTACTTTGATGTAGACATGGGAGAAGCGCCCCATGGACGAGCCCTTGCAGTGGCTACAGGCATAAAGCGAGCCAGACCGGACCTGATAGTGTTTACGTATCAGGGGGACGGCGATATCGCTGCCATCGGCACTGCCGAGACAATTCATGCAGCCAACCGTGGGGAACGGCTGACCGCCATCTTTGTAAACAATGGCGTCTACGGGATGACAGGGGGCCAGATGGCACCCACTACACTGATTGGACAAACCACTACAACAACACAGCGGGGGAGAGCACCCCTCAGGGACGGATATCCCCTCGACTTGAGTCAAATGCTGGCTGTAGCAGCGGGAAGCGTTTACGTTGCAAGGACGTCGGTGACGTCGCCAAAAAGCATCCTCAAAACCAAAAAGGCCATCAAGAAAGCGTTTCAGGTCCAGATGAATGATCTCGGGTTTGCTTTGGTTGAGATCTTGTCTCAGTGCCCCACAAATTGGAAGCTCTCATCAGTGGACTCCTGCAAACGGATCGAAGAAGAGGTCGTTAAGAGCTACCCCCTGGGGGTGATCAAGGATACGACAGGCAAAGGTCATTGACCGAATGACATCCAAAACACAAAAAACCACCCTGGTAAAAGCAAAAACCATATTTTCCGGCTTCGGCGGACAGGGGGTTCTGATGATGGGCTACGTGCTGGCAACTTCAGGCATGAACGAGGACAAGCATGTGACCTATCTTCCATCCTACGGGGCAGAGGTGCGCGGTGGAACCGCCAATTGTACCGTCACTGTGAGCGATGAGCCGATCGCCTCGCCGGTGGCATCTTTTCCAGACTTAGCCGTGTTGATGAACACCCCTTCTCTCATAAGATTTGAGGGGGGGGTGAAGTCGGGAGGCACCGTTTTCCTGAATAGTGACCTGGTAGATGTCCGGCCTAAGCGCAGAGATATAGAGGTCGTATCCATACCGGTCAATAGTATCGCAGAAAGACTGGGCAATACTCGCGGTGCAAACATGGTTATGATCGGTGCCCTGGTGCAACAAACCGGTTTGGTTTCTTTGAAGTCTGTAATAAAGAGTGTCAAGAGTATCTTTCAAAAAAAGGGCTCAAAGGTGCACAAGATGAACACCCTGGCCATCAAGGAAGGTGCTGCATTTGTGGATGCGCTATCGGGTTCCTAAACCGGGAATGTAACGGGGATCTTAGACATGACCGTCAAGCAAATCGTCTTAGGAGTCAAGAACAATCAAGGTGAACTTTCTCGTATCATCGGCCATCTCTATGACAACGATGTGAGGGTCTGCGCCTTCGGGGTAGGCACCGACAACAATAAAGCCACCCTCCGATTTATTGCCAGCGATCCGGAAGCAGCGATTTCAGTCCTGACCGGCCTCGGCTACAAAGCCAAGACCAAGAATGTTATTGCGGCACAGGTCCCGGATCACCCAGGCGGATTGAACACAATCCTTAAGGTGTTAGACTCGGCCAATATTAATATCCTCCATATTTATCCATCCCTCGAGACCCAAGATTCGGCTCTGATCCTAGAGGTTGACAAAACTAAAGGAGCAATACAGGCTTTGAGGGACAACTGGATCAATCTTTACGACGATAAGATTTACAGTCTGTAGGGCTTCAACTCAACAACAGCGCACGGTATAGTCGTTCATAGAGACCTTTGCGTAACCCCTGCCCACCATGAATATTCAATCATACCGATTCGGCTACGTTCAAATCGATGGAAAGGATTATCGGAACGACGTCAAGCTTATCGGCAAAAGGGTGGTACCTGAGTGGTGGCGCTCCCAGGGCCACCTTGTGCAAGTGAAGGACGTCAAGGATCTTCTAAGCGAAGATGCTGAAATCTGCGTCTTTGGGACCGGAGCCTATGGTTCCATGCGGGTATCAGACTCTGTAATGTCTGAGTTCCAAAACCGTGGAGTAAAAGTCCTGACAGAAAAAACCAAATCAGCGTGCAATACGTACAGTAAGCTTTTACAGGACGGCAAGAAGGTTGTGGCTGGGTTTCATCTGACCTGTTAATTAGTTTCCATCCATAAATGGCTCTTTTGTTGCCGAGCAACGCTTCGCGCCCGATGAGCCGCGTTCTCCGCTGGTTTGCACCTGCGGCTTGTGAAGAGGCCGTCTGTGGCGTACTCTCCTGCATCTTAAACCTCCTGTCTCATTAGCACATTCTTCCTGACGTGTATTGAATGGCGAAAAATGCCCGGGGCGTTTCTGCTACAAGCCATCTAAAAAAAGTGGATCAGGGTTCAGGGCAAGTCGCAGATCCCGAGCTTGCCGTCGGGGGCGCGGGGCGGTGAAAAAGCGCAGCATACACGGTAGTATGTGAGTCCCGCCAAAGGCGGGAAGCCGACCCGCAACGCCGCAATGGGGACTTAGACGCATTTTTGAGATGGCTTGTAGTCACTTTTTCTTGTCAAAGACTTCTGGGTAAAGCTTCCTTGCGCATTCAGGACAAACGCTGTGGCTAAATTCGGCCTCGGAATGATCCCGGATATATGCTTCAATCTGCTGCCAATAGCCCTGGTCATCTCTTATACTCTTACACGAAGCACAAATGGGAAGCAGGCCGCTCAATGTCTTGACCTCGGCCAGCGCTTCCTGAAGTTCGCCTATTAGTCTCTCTCGCTCCTCCTCTGCTTGCTTGCGCTCGGTAATGTCCAGGAAACTTTCCAGCAAATGCTTTCGGCCGGCTAGTATGACAGAAACGACTGTCTTGAGAATAGGCACCCTTCGACCGTCAGCAGTCAGCAACACCTGTTCTGCATTGTCCAGGTTCTGTCCGAGATCGGTGATCGGACACTCGCCCTCCTCGGCTGGACAGATGTATCCGTGGCAAGGGCTGCCGAGAATCTGCTCCCTTGGAGAACCGACCATTTTTCCAGCGGCTGCATTGACACCAACGATGATATGCTTCTTGGGGTCAATAACGACAATTCCGGCCTGAATTGTATCCAGTACAGTCTTTAGGCGGACTTCGCTTTCCCCCAGCGCCTCCTCCGCTTGCCTTCGCTCAGCAGCTTCCTTCTCTAATTCCTTGACCCTTTGTATCAGTTCTTCATGGGTCGACCTTTTTTGCATATAAATGCCCCTCAGTTGTTCCAGAACAATAGAGGTCCTACACCACAAGTGTTCTTGGATTCAGTTATGTTCTCAACTTCTCTGTCATGACTGAACGCCTTAATAGATAATAGGTCATGAACTTCCTAGCGCCCCGCATTCTCAGTAATTCGCGACAGAGAATGTCGTTGCTGTTGTAATGCAATTGTTTCTACAGAGGCAGGGATTAGGACTGTTCCGATAAACGGCTGATACATTATATATGGAAAGTCATCCTTAAGGATGGCGTGTTCACAACATATAAGAAACTTGGACCTACTCCGTTCCCATAATCTCCCTTATCTTTTCAGACAGTTCTTTCATGGTGAAGGGCTTCTGAATGAAACCATCACATCCACGGTCCAGTATATCGGTCGCTTCACCATCAATGCTATATCCGCTCAAAAGGAGAACTTTGATGTTCGGGTTGATTTCTTTCATCTTCTCATACGCTTCACTCCCACCCATATGTGGCATAACGATGTCAAGAAGGACGAGGTCTATATTATACCCATTCTTCTCATAGATTTCTACAGCCTCTTTACCGTCCGTCGCCAGCAACACACTGTAGCCCATGGCCTGCAACAACTCTTCGCCTACCTCCCTGATTGCCTCTTCATCATCCACGAACAGCACCGTTTCAGTACCGGTCATGAGCCCATCGGCATGCCTGAAAGCTTCACGGACAGTTTTCTCAGACGCTGGCAGATAGATGCTGAAGCTGGCTCCGTGCCCTGTCCTGGAGGTTACGTGAATATATCCGTCGTGGCCCTTTACGATCCCGTAAGCAGAAGCCAAGCCGAGACCCGTACCTCTCCTCTCCTTGGTCGTAAAGAAGGGATCAAAGATACGCTCCATGATCTTTTTATCCATGCCCGCACCCGTGTCGGTCACCGTTAGCGACACATAGTTGCCAGGTTCTGCATCATATAGCTTGCCCTTGATATCCTTGTGGGTGACATTCTTGGTCCTCAGAATCAGGTCCCCACCACCAGACATAGCATCTGCAGCATTTACAAACAGATTCCAAAGTACCTGCTCTATCTGCCCGGCGTCTGCCTCTATGGCAAACAGGTCATCCGCAAACTCTCGGTGAATAGCTATCTCCCTTTTGGTTCTGCCAAAGGTCTCTGAGGTTTCTCCCACGAGTTCGTTGAGATCAAGGGGCTTGACCTCATATCTTCCCTTCCTCGCATATCCAAGAAGGTGTGAGGTGAGTTTGGCTCCGCTTTGAATCTGCTTTTCAGTGTTCTTCAGTCGTTCGTAATGTGGGTCCTTGGCATCCATGTGAGTAAGCAGTAAAGACACATTCCCCTGTATGCCCATGAGGAGGTTGTTGAAGTTATGGGCAATGCCGCCGGCCAGGGTGCCAATCGCTTCCATTTTCTGGGCTTGCTGAAGTTGGGCTTCAAGGCGTTTCCGTTCTGTGATATCGCGGATGATGCCCTGGTACCCCAGAACGCTTCCATCCTTTGCATGCCGCACGCTGGCAGTGAGAAGGCATTCCATCTCCGTCTTATCTTTCTTGCGAAACTTCAACTCATAGTCTGTAACAGATCCTTTTGACTCTATCTTCTTCTGAAACCGGGGTCTGTCATCAGGATTTACATATATCTCTCGGGCGTCCAGCCCTATCATCTCCTCCCTCGTGTAGCCGAAGAGATCAAGGCCAGATTGGTTAATGTCAAGGAACTCGCCCGCTCGAGCCGAAATGTAGATAGCGTCCCTGGAGTCTTCAAAAAGTGTTCGGTATCTCTCCTCGCTGTCCCGCAGTGCCTCTTCGGCCCGCTTGCGTTCAGATATCTCCTGTTTCAGAAGCACATTGGCCTTTGTTAATTCTGCCGTTCGTTCTTCAACTCGAATTTCCAGGTCGTGGTGAGCTGTTTGCAGCGCCTCCTCCGCACGTTTGCGCTCGGTCATTTCTCTGGACACGCTATCAATCATCTGGTTTGTCACTTTCTTGAGGCTTTCAAGTAGTTCTACTTGAGAACTCCCTGAGATCCGGGCAGCCAGGTCGCCTTTTGAGACCCTATGCAATGTGTCAAAGTGCTCGGCCAGGCCTATGGCAAACTCGTGAGAAAGATCAACCATTTCCGCCAGGTTTTCCCCGGTCAGGTTGACCAGATGTTTCAATTGAGTGATTAAATCGAGATCCGATTTCTCAGATATCTTGACTGATGGATCCCCTGAAGCAATCTTCTGCAACGCTTCAAAGACCTCAGACAAGCCAAGGGCCAACTCCATGCTGATCCCTTCCAAGTCCCTGTCTCGCTCATCAACCATCCCCCTGAATGCTGTAAACTGTTCATGGACCACCTTTAGGGTATCTTCCAATGAGCTGATATCCACATTTGCTTTAAAAGGCTCACATTCAAGACACATCTCTATCTTTTCCAGGAATTCTCCCTGGATCTCATCCCGACAATGGGTACCTGAGACGAGCCAACACCTGAGCTCCCTTGACTTGTAAACTGGGCATTCTGTTTCGTTACATTCAAAGAACTCCCAGCACTTGATGTTTTTCCCTATCACTCTCAAGCCTCTTTTCTACGAACAAGCCGGTTCACAAGCGGCGTAACACGCCACAGGCTAACACCTTCCATCTACTTCAGCTTTT
>JBEQLC010000066.1:0-8464 GCA_040326175.1 Desulfobacteria bacterium
CTGAATATTCACCGCCCGTTCGCCTCACTCACTCGAGGCACAGAGGGCGCAGAGAAAAGCATTTTTTCGTTTGTCGGGAGACCCCAGAGGAATAGGCTTCGCATTCCACGGGGCAGGCGACGACAAACGAAAACCATCCGTCCCGCCTTTGGCGGGAGCAAAACCTATTACCTTTCCCCGAAGGGGCAGGTTGCTTTTGTCCGGTCATGCCTGCCCGCCATTGCAAGCGCTTGGGCGCTGTAGGCGGGTCGACCGGACAAATAAGTCTGTGTGGGTCTGCGTGGGCTTGCCTCGCCGTAGCTTGCAGCGAAGGCGGGTCTGCGGCTGAATCCTTCGTTCTTCTTGATCCTCAATCCCTCAGCAGCGAGACAAAGATGGACTTTTCACTGTGCAGACAACGTTTTACCTTGCAATCGAATTATGAGCATTATAGTCGGTAGACCTGCGAATTGTGGCAACAAAGTAGAAGGGGACTTTAACTGATGGTGAACATTGTCAGTACAATCATTCCGATTTTTGCCATCATCTTTCTTGGCTGTTGGGTTCGCCGTAAAGGCCTGGTCCCGCCTGAACTGTTAGGTCCTGCCAACCGTTTAGTCTATTACGTGGCTGTGCCAGCCATGATTTTTCGTGAAATTGCCGGGGCCTCCTTCACCGCACAATTTAATGCCAAGATATTGGCCTGCACGCTAATACCGGTTCTAGTGGTCTTTGTGATTTCATTGGCTGTGGGTTCGCTTGCCAGGATTCCGCCGAGTCGGCTCGGTACTTTTATGCAGAGTTCGTTTCATGGCAATCTGGGCTATGTAGGGCTTGCAGTCGCCTACTACTTTCTCGGCACAGAGGGGTTCGTGCGGGCGAGTATCATTGCCGGTTTCCTTATGCTTCTGCAGAATTGCCTGGCAGTCGTGGCGCTTCAGTCAGGCTCGGTTGGCTCGCTTGTGAGGCCGAATCTGAGGTTTACGGCCAGCAAGGTCGTGGGCAATCCTGTGATCCTATCGGCTCTGGCAGGCATGGCTTTTTCCGTTTCCGGCGTGTCAGTCCCGTTACTCATAGACCGGAGCCTTGGAATCCTGAGTGGCCTGGCCCTTCCACTGGCCCTTCTGGTCATCGGGGCGTCACTCTCTTTTGAAATGATTCGTCTGCATATATCGAGTGCGCTGGGCGCGGGCGTGCTTAAACTCATCGTGCTCCCCGCAGTGGGTTACCTTCTATACCGATGGTTCGGTGTTTCGGCTCAGGATTACTTGCCCGGGCTCATTCTCCTGGCGGCGCCCACAGCCACCCTCACCTATGTCATGGCCACCGAAATGAAGGGCGATACCGAGCTTGCCATTGCTGCCATTTCCGTGAACACTTTGCTATCCGCCATAACCTTTACGGTGTGGTTGGGAATCGCGGGATAGGGAAGTGGGTGACAGATGATAGATGTATTTGTGATTGTGGGATATTTTTCTGTGATGCTCTTTGTGGGGTGGCGCAGCAGGCGTCAATCTGCGGAGTCTTACTGGGTGGCGGAACGGAGATATGACACAAGCCGCGTAACTGCCTCTTTGGTGGCAACCATCTTTGGAGCATCTTCCACGATGGGCATTATCGGGCTGGGCTATTCTCGCGGGTTGACAGGTGCCTGGTGGTCCCTTATCGGAGGGATTGCCCTTATCCCCTTCGGGTTCTTCTTAGCCTCTCGGGTTCGCAGTCTCAACGTCTACACGCTGCCTGACATCCTGAAGAACGCCTATGGCCATAGGGTGGCTATCCCTGCCGGACTTATGATTGCCATTGCCTGGTGTGGGGTTATAGCGGCCCAGTTGATTGCCGGCGGACGGCTTCTGGGAGGGCTTCTCTCTCTTGATTTCCAGTTTGCGCTTGGAATCGTGGCGATTGTATTCATCGTCTATACGTTCTGGGGTGGGCAACTTTCAGTCATTAGGACCGACTTTTGGCAGCTCATTCTTTTTATGGGTGGGCTTTTCGTTTCGTTGGGATTTCTGATTTCATCCCAGGGTTCCCTCGATGTTCTATTGACGCAGGTTCCGTCAGAGCATCTTAATTTTCCTGTTTCTGCCGCCTTTAGCTGGTACGAAGTCCTGGTTTTTTATCCTCTGATTGTGGGGCTTCCCTACCTGGTGGGTCCTGACATATATTCACGCATACTGTGCGCCAGAAACGATCAGGTAGCCAGAAGATCTGTTTTACTCGCTGCCCTCACGGTTATACCGTTCTCTTTTCTGCTGGCATTCTTTGGAGTCCTGGCAAGGGCGCGATTTGCGGGAATCCCTGCCGAGGCCGCACTTCCGCAGACCATTAGCGTCCTCATACCAGTGGGCCTCAAGGGTGTCATTGTGGCCGGCTTTTTGGGGGCGATCATGTCCTCTGCCGACACCTGCCTCATCTCTGCCTCGACCATCCTGTCTCTGAACGTGATATGTCCTCTTCGGAAGCTGTCAAAGGACCGGCATCTGAGAGTCACCAGAGGGGCGCTCCTCGCCGTGGGGGTCATTGCCTGGCTTATTGCCAGCCTTCAGCAGGGGATCATTTCCTCGCTTTTGCTTGCGTATGCGGTCTTTGTCGGAGGTGTTGTATTGCCGACTCTCGCCAGCTTCTATCGGGAAAGACTCAAGATTACATCGACCGGAGCTCTCTGGGCGATTGTGGTCGGGGGGACTGCGGCTATACTGGGAAAGATCCACGGCGGAGCACTTGTGAAGGGGATCGTCACAAGCGGGGGCGACGCTTTGCTTCAGCAACTGCTTGGTCCCCAATACCTGAGCATCCTGCCGATCATTCTCTCTCTGGTGGTTATGGTGGGGGTGAGCCGGATTAGTCGCTCGTGAGGATGAGTGTCTGGAAGCCATTTCAAAACTCCCCTTATCGCCGGTTTGCGGCTTTTGTAAAGCGCTAAGCTTGCTGCGCTAAACCTTGAAAACTCGGGCTAACGCCCTCAGACAGTTCAAGGTCATAACGCTCCGCTTCGCTAAGCGCTTTTGGACAAAAGTCCGCAAAATGGGCTCAAATGAGGTTTTGAAATAGCTCTTTAGGTTTTGGGTTTGCAAAATGGTCATGGTCTCCGATATGCTCATGTCCATCTCGCAAGGATATCCCGACTGTTCGGGACGCAAATGGACTTTTTACGAAGCCGTCAAGATTTATGATGAAAATTATCCTCCTTCTTTTGGATGGAATCGGTGACCGGTCGTATGAGATCCTGAATCACCGTACCCCTCTTCAGGCTGCGGCCACACCAAACCTGGACCGATTGGCTCTCTTGGGTGGCAACGGCCTTTTTCATGCCGCATCTCTTGGCCAGTGCCTGCCGAGCGAGACGGCCCACTATCTACTCTTTGGATACGAACCGGAAAAATTCCCTGGCCGGGGGCTTCTGGAAGCAGTAGGCTACGGCGTAGTCTTTGATGATAGTGACGTGCTGTGTCTGGCCCACCTTTCGAGTGTAACCTGGAAAGAAGGTGAGCCGATCCTTGCCCATAAGCGACCCGATTTAGAGGCCGCGGAGCTGAATGAGCTGTTTTCCGCAATCAGCACTTATGAGGTGCATGGTATCCGCTTCCAGCTCCAACAGACACACCGCAATGACGCCATTCTGATCATGAGCGGCCGGCCCTCACCCTTTGTATCTGATTCTGATCCAATGGTGCGTGGTCGCGCCATGGCCCGCATTTGGCCTCTTTCCAACAACCCCGAGCCCGAGCAAGCCGAGCTGACCGCCAAGGCGCTGAATGAATATCTGACTCATTGCCACAAGGTGCTCACCAGCCACGAAGTCAACCGCCAGCGTGAGGCGAATGATCTCGCTACAGCCAACTTTCTGGCCACGCAACGTTGTGGCCGCCGCATTGTGCAGGAGTCTTTTGATGACCGTTGGGGCCTAAAGGGTATGATGATCGCTTCGGGATCTGTCTATGGCGGCCTTGCCCACGAGATAGGCCTCACATTTGTGCAGGCAGAAGACGGTTCAGACCCGGGTGAAGACCTCAGGGAGCGCATCCGCCTGGCCCTTGCCGACCCCTCCCATGACTTCATCCATGTCCACACAAAGGTTCCGGATGAGGCCGCCCACACAGGAGACCCCCAGAAAAAGGAGGCTGCCATAGCGGCGCTGGATCGTGGCCTGGATGAGGTGATCAAAGCAGTAGAAAGGAAAGATGACCTGTTGGTTGCAATAACTGCTGACCACTCCACCCCCAGCATGTCCCCTCTGATCCACTCCGGTGAACCCGTGCCTGTTGCCCTGGTCGGTCCAACCGTTCGGCGCGACGAGGTTGATGTTTTTGACGAGGTGAGTGCAGCGGTTGGTTGTTTGGGTCTTCTGCGGGGACAAGAGTTGATGCTGATGATACTAAACTATGCTAACCGCTCTGCGCTGCTGGGACACCGCCTTGACAGGAAGGAAAGACCTTACGTCCCGCGCAAGTATAAGCCCTTCAAACTCACCGAATAACTATAACTCACCTCAAAAGTGTGTCTAAGTCTCCATGGCGGCGTTGCGGTTCGGCGACTTGCTGCAGGGAGCTTCAAACCCGTTGACATCTCAACAGAATTGTTATAGTTTCCTTTACATGGCAAGGCCTTTGGTATAGCTACCCCATCACAAGTAGACCAAAAGAGAGGTTCAACCCACACACCTTGTTTGAGTGAGGAAGAAGCCGAGCATGAGCCAAGATGACAGGAGAGACCCGAGAATAGACTTTTACCTGCAAGTGATGATTAAGGGCCATGAAGGACTGCAGAAGGCAAAAGACTTCAGTATGAGCGGGTTATTTATCCTGGTGGTTGATCCTGCCATTTTCAACAAAGGAGATGAAGTCCATCTTGTCATGAAGCTTCCGCACGAAAACGACCCTATCCGGGTAAAGGCCCTGGTTATGCGTGTGACTTCGGAGGGTATCGGTGTTGAATTCATTGACCTGCAGCCTCAGCATGCCATGGCCCTCGAATACTGTTTTCATGTTTTTAGACATACCGTGCCAATTCCCGGGACCTGATGAACTGCGGAGAGCATCATAACATGTGAACCGCGCCAGCGAGCAAATCTAAGAATGGCACAACACCTTACAGTCGCAGATTTCCTGTCCCGATTTGCAGGGGCTGCAGGGACCTTCAATGGTTTGTTGAGAATATTGATGACCACAGGGAGTGACCTCCCTTGCGAATATAATGAGACGATACATCATCAAAGATGGCCCACCCCAGCCAGCAAATAAGACCTTTTCCATCCCCTATAAAAAAGCCCTGAATGCTGCCCAATACGAGGCTGTGACCACCTTGCAGGGCCCCCTGCTGGTAATTGCAGGGGCTGGAAGCGGCAAGACTCGA
Organism: Desulfobacteria bacterium; assembly: GCA_040326175.1. Lineage (GTDB taxonomy): Bacteria > Desulfobacterota > Desulfobacteria > Desulfobacterales. Next base: position 5,335 of record JBEQLC010000066.1, read on the forward strand.
ACCCTCACTTATCGCGTTGCCCGGCTGGTTGAGGAAGGGGTCCCACCGCCGGCCATCCTGCTCCTGACCTTTACGCGTAAGGCAGCCCAGGAGATGCTGCGAAGGGCTACAGCGCTCCTGGACCATCGTTGCGAAGGGGTTGCTGGCGGGACTTTTCACTCCTTTGCCAACCTGACCCTGCGAAGATATGCCGAAAAGTTGGGTTTTGAATCCGGGTTTAACATCCTGGATCGGGCCGATTCAGAAGATGTGATCAACCTCGTCCGCACGAGGATGGGGTTGAATCTCAAAGAGCGTAGATTCCCGCGAAAGAAGACGATTGCCACCATATGCAGCAAGGCCGTGAACAAGGGGATTCCCATCGAGGAGGTCATCCTTGGCGACTATCCTCATTTTCTAAAAGACACCGGGAATCTCCTCCGTCTCAATGAGGCTTACGAGGCCTATAAGCGGAAAAATCTCGTGGTGGACTACGACGACCTCCTCATCTACCTTAGGGCATTACTCAAGGAAAACCCGGACGTTCAGGAAACTCTTTCCCAAACCTATCGCTACATCATGGTGGACGAATACCAGGACACCAACAAGATTCAGGCCGACATTATCAGGTTCCTTGCAGCCAGCCACAACAACGTCATGGTGGTGGGAGACGATTCCCAAAGTATCTATGCCTTTCGCGGGGCAAATTTCCGCAACATCATGGATTTTCCAGTTATGTTTAAAGGTACAAAAATCATTAAGCTGGAAGAGAACTACCGGAGTACGCAGCCCATATTGAACGTTGCAAATGTCATCATTGACCGGGCACGGGAAAAGTACACAAAGGTCCTGTTCACGAAGAAGAAAGACGGCATCGTGCCGGGCTTGGTGGTCGCTGAAGATGAACACAGGCAATCACAATTTGTGAGTCAAAGGATCCTTGAGCTCCGGGAGGAGGGGATTCCCCTCAATGAGATTGCGGTCCTGTTTCGTGCCAGCTACCATTCCTTTGACCTGGAGATCGAGCTTAATCAGAAAAATCTTCCCTTTGTAAAGGTGGGGGGATTCAAATTCATGGAAACGGCGCACATCAAAGATCTTCTTGCCCACTTGAAGATACTGGCAAATCCTTTTGACACGGTGAGCTGGCATCGTGTTCTCATGATGGTGGAGGGCATCGGGCCCAAGACGGCTGAAGAAATATTTCAGGGTGTTATGAAGTCTGGCACAGGGGTCAAAGGTCTGCCCTCCGTGAAACCCAAGCCGCGCTATGCTCGGGCATTGGAACGACTGAGTAATGCTATGGAGGGCGTTGATGGTAACGATTTCTCCCCAGTCGATATTGGGGCCAGGCTCCTGGATTACTATGAGACGATCTTGGAGAAGAAATATGACGACCACCCAAAGCGCTTCAAAGACCTGGAGCACTTGTTGACGATTTTGGAGCGATACCAAAGCCTTGAAGGCTTCCTTTCCGACATGGCCCTTGAGCCGCCCAGTGCCAGTGTAGATGGCATCCTGGCCACCGACTATGAGGATGAGCAACTGGTTCTTTCGACAATTCATTCGGCTAAAGGGCTTGAGTGGCATACGGTTATTATCATATGGGCCATGGAGGGGCGTTTCCCCGTGACGTTTGCCGCGCGCAGTGATGAAGAAATGGAGGAAGAACTTCGTCTCATGTATGTAGCGGCTACGAGGGCAAAAGAGAATCTCTACTTCACGTGTCCGATGAACGTATACGACTGGGCCACTGGAGGGGTTTTCTCCAGGCTCTCCCGATTTATCGATGGGATCCCCGAAGAGATACTCGAACCGTGGTCTTTGGTTAGTGATTAAAGACCGACTCCGAAGCCATTACAAGGGTGGACTTTTTATTGGCAAGGGGTTCTTTGAATGAGCAAGCCGGATAACAGGCAATAGGCCATGGGCGATAGGCAATGGGCAACAAAACTGTGCCCCCGGCCCCTCGCCCTTTGCCTTTAGAATATACACCGCAGACGGCACCCACGAAGAATGAGGCTCAAAGAGAAATGAGCCGTTTGTGGATGGGAAATCATGATACCTATTCGAGATACAATCCGGTCCGAAACCTATCCTGTCGTCAATAGTTGCATCATCGCGATCAACGTACTTGTTTTTCTTGCAGAGTTGTCTCAAGGGCAGCGAATCGATGGATTCATAAAGATCTACGGACTTGTGCCGGCCCGATATTCAATCCCAGAGATTGCAGCTTACTTCACTGCGAGTCAGCAGTTCCTCTCTTTTCTGACATTTATGTTTTTGCATGGCGGTTTTCTCCATCTGCTGGGCAATATGTGGTTCCTTTATATCTTTGGCGACAATGTGGAGGATAGACTCGGACACTTCCGCTATCTGGTATTCTATATGCTGTGCGGACTGGCCTCTGGAATCTCACATCTCGTGATCAACTTGCATTCCGTGATACCAACGATTGGTGCCAGCGGCGCTATTGCCGGTGTAATGGGGGCCTACTTCATCCTCTATCCCAGGGCAAAGGTCCTGACCTTGGTGCCCATCTTCATCTTTATCCAGTTCATCGAACTGCCCGCATTCATTTTCTTGGGGATCTGGTTCCTCTTTCAGTCTCTGAGCGCTGCGGGGGCCTCTGCTCAGTCTGGAGGCATTGCCTGGTGGGCCCATATCGGAGGATTCGTATTTGGCATTGTTTTTTTGAAGCTCTTTCTAATGCTTCCGGCACAAGGTGTGAGAGGAAAGATGCGTGACCTGACCAGAAAACGCACGACCCCGCGCTTGCAGGTTATTCGTCCTGTTGGAACCGGGACAGCCCCGGACCTGCATGGCCTCATCTCAATCACGGAACATGAGGCCCTGTTTGGGGTTCGCAAACTGGTAAACATTGCCGAGGGCTTCAAGAAAAGGACCTTTTTCCTGACGATACCTTCAGGTCTGTCTGAGGGCCAGACGCTTCGGCTGAAGGGGATGGGACGGCAGACACAAGAAGGTTCGCGAGGGGATCTTTACCTTAAAGTACAAGTCAAGGAGTAGGGGGCTTGCCTATTTGGCTGGGAGTTGATATTTACAAGCCATCTCAAAAATGCGTCTGAGTCCCCATGGCGGCGTTGCGTGTCGGCTCAAAATGCTCATCCCGCCGCGGCGGGACTGCGCG
>JBEQLC010000067.1:0-8405 GCA_040326175.1 Desulfobacteria bacterium
CGTAACTCCTTGCCGCACACTGAGGGTAATACAAATACCGAGAAAGGCAGGGCTATAGGCTACTTCTTCAACTTCTTGGCGATGTAGATGTGAAGGGGGCAGCTACAATAGTACAAACCACCAAAGACAACTGAGAATTTGCATTTGAAGGGGCGTTTTTCAAGACACAGTAAATGTGATTCAAGTCCTACATCTTCTGCTTTGCAGGGGGTCTTAAGGCCTGACTTATAGCATTCGAAATCTTTGGAGCATTTCGACTGACCGACGATTTTTTCTATTTCTTTGTAGCGATCTTGTTCCATACGCAAACTCTTTCAATCCATTGGGGGTTTCATCGTTTAACACAGTGACCGAGAAAACCAAGGCTATGTGTTACTCTCCAAATACCTTGGCGATGAAAACACGCGGGTGACATGAACAATACCATGTCTGGCCATGAAAGACTGAATGGTTGCATTCAAAGGGTTTGTCTTCTTTGCACTCCACGTATGTCTCCAGGCCAACATCTCTTGCTCTACAGAGATTATCAACTCCTTGCGTGTGGCATTTGCAGCTGCCGGGACAGTCCTTTACGAGTTCTCCTATTCTCTCCATATATGCTTGTTTCATCTGGAATCTCCTTTATGTTAGACCCCGGAGTTGGGAGGATGTTGGGTCAGTTTGGGGCCTCAACTGACCAGCAGCTCATCCTATATGTCAGGATAGGCGCATTTTTTTGTGTAGGCAATGGGGTGAACACTGTATTTTGGGGGAAGAAGGACTGTATTTCTTGGGTGGAGACCAAGCAAAAAGCCTCCAGGGAGGGGATAACCCGCAACCCCAGAGGCTTACCCGAAGAGCAAGCGTCTCCAATCTTGTGGTTGAGAAGGGCGCTGATTCGGGACTATCCGGATAGATACCATGGTGTCAGAATTTGTCAACATCCACGGGATATGCACTGCAGGCCGAAAAGGACGTCCCTGGTCCCTGCCCGTGGGTAAACCTCCAGGGAGAGAAAGCGAGGGGCTTTATGGAATGGTCAATGTGGATTACGGCGATTGCCACGGCAGTTATTGCCTTTTATGCATTGAAGACCCATGGCTTGGCGGAAAGGAGCTATCAGTTTTTTGATTGAAGGGGTTGATTCTATTGTGGTGCCGAAGGGGAGACTCGAACTCCCACGGGCATACGCCCACTAGACCCTGAACCTAGCGCGTCTACCAATTCCGCCACTTCGGCATCTCGGAAAGCATAAAAAGGATTGATTTTGTACTGTAAGTACATTATATATATTCGTTTAAATTATTTGTCAAGGCGGACGTTAACGGATTGAGCATGCAAATTATAGAAGATCTAAAAGAAATCTCCAGCCCGTTTAAGAATGCCGTGGTGACCACGGGCAACTTCGACGGAGTTCACATAGGGCACCAAGCCCTTTTCCGTCAGGTCATTGAAAAGGCCGAAAGCATTGACGGCACCTCTGTCTTAGTGACGTTTGTGCCTCATCCAATCCGGGTCATTAATTCCAACAAACACTTTCCCATCATAACTCGCTATGATCAAAAGGTCGAATTGATTGGCGAAACAGGCGTCGATACGCTCATATGCATTCCATTTACCCGAGAGTTTGCGGCCACCCCTGCCCGCACTTTTGTGAAGGACATACTGTGCGAGCTGATTGGCATGAAAGTAATTGTCGTGGGGCAAGATTACTCCTTTGGGCGAAAGCGTGAGGGGAACGTCTCTTTGTTAAAAGAAATGGCTGTAACCCATGGCTTTGAAGTGATCATCTCAGGATGGATTGAACTGGAAGGCTACCGGATTAGCAGCACTGAAATCCGAAACCTGGTGACGGAGGGGAAGGTAGAGGAAGCTGAGAAACTATTGGGGCGTCATTATCAGGTGCGTGGTGAGGTTGTCCGTGGCCGAGATCGCGGGGCAAAATTGTTGGGATTCCCCACCGCCAACCTGACGCTGTATGATGAACTCTGCCCCAAGACAGGGGTGTATGCCGTGACCGTGGAGCACAATAGCGCCCAATACAAAGGCGTGGCCAATATCGGATACAGCCCTACCTTCAAAAACGGTCAGTTCGGGGTGGAGGTTCACATATTTGATTTTGACGACACGATCTATGAACAACCCATCCGTCTGAACTTCGTCCACCGCCTGAGAGACGAAAAGAAGTTCTCAGGACCTGAATCATTGGCAGCCCAGATCAAGCTGGATATTGAAAAGGCTCGGGAGCTTTTGTCTGGCGAATGATTATGTGTTCTTTCTGCCCCAAAACCCCCTGTACCTAAATTCATCCACACCAGGCGACACATCTTAAGGCGCTATGTTCTGGAACAAAAAAATCATCCTACCTCTTATTGGCGGGCTTTTTCTGTCCGGTATTGCCCTTTATGTGGTCTTTAGGAATATCCCCTTGCCGGAGTTGGTGGACTATTTGAAGACCGTGAATTACTGGTGGGTTATCCCTACGTCAGCGGTCATACTCCTGGGTTTTATGATTAGGGTGGTCAGGTGGCAGCTTCTTCTTAGTCCTTTCAACAAAACTGGCTTCTCAAGCGCTTATCACCCCCTTATGATCGGATTCATGCTCAATTGCATTTTGCCTGCCCGGATAGGCGAAGTGGCCCGGCCAGCTATCTTTTACAAGAGGGAAGGGGTTGCTTTTTCCAAGGTACTGGCTACGGTAGGGGCGGAAAGGGTCTTTGATGTCCTTGTCCTGCTGATTTCTTTTGTTATTGTCCTTGCCAGTGTTGAGATCAGCCCAACCCTTGACCTGACGTTCGGCGAATATCATCTGAACAAGGCCGCGCTTGAAAAAGTTGGTGTGACAACCCTGCAGCTGTGTCTGGGACTGATGGTGTGCATTGCCCTGGTGAGTCTTAAACAGAGCCACAAGTTTATAAGACATACGATCCTGAGCCTGCCGCGCCTGCTTTTTTTTGCCGGCAGTTCCTTTAAGGAAAAAGTCAGAGAGAGACTCTGCGTAAGACTCGTCCGCATTTTTGACAACCTGGCCGCTGGATTCGATCTCTTGAAGAGCCCTAAAAAGGTGGCCCTTTGTCTTGGTCTTTCGTTTGTTGCGTGGGCAGTGGCCGGGTCTTCTTACTATGTAATGTCTTTTGGCTGCCCAGGCATTGAACTCTCATTTCTTGAAATGTATGCGATGATGGTGATCCTTTGCTTCTTTATTTCCCTTCCGTCTGCTCCGGGTTTCTGGGGCATCTGGGAAGCGGGGGGCGTGTTTGCTCTTTTGATCTTTGGTGTTCCAGCAAAGGAGGCTGCTGGTTTCACCTTAGCCAATCATGTTGTTCAGTTGTTACCCGTGATCATTGTGGGTCTGATCTCCGCTATTATCACTGGAGTCAATGTGGTGCAGGTAGCCCACACAAGCACCGAAGATCGACCCGGGGAAGAAGGTGCCGGAATTTAGCCCGGATATTTCATAAAAAATGTTCGGGTTAGATGAACCAAGCCATTTACACTGACGAGGTGCCGCATGAACATCTTGAAGACTGTGGACTTGGAGGAGAGCCCGTGGATTAGGCCCAGAAGGGTCGTTTATGAGAATGACAAGGGGCAGGTGTTGAACTGGGATTATATCGAACGTGTCAATGCCCGTAGCTCTGTCCTCATCATGCCGCGGTTCAAGGAATCAGGAGACTTGATTTTCATCAGACAGTACAGGGTCATTCTGGACTGCCACGTGATCGGCTTTCCTGCAGGGGTTATCTCACATGGTGAGGATATTGAGATGTGTGCCCTTCGTGAGCTGGAAGAGGAGACCGGGTACAAGGGAAGCATCGTGCAGACCTCGCCCGAGCTGACCCTTAACAGTGCACTGATCAAAGAAACCGCACACTGTGTGGTCGTCGAACTGGAGGAAGATGCTACACCACAGGAACAGGAACTCGAGCCCTCCGAGAAAATTGAAGTTCACAGAGTTAAAAAAGATCAACTGGGGGCCTTCTTCGAGCAAGCAGGCGCAAGAGGGGATATAGTTGGCGCCGGGCCTTGGTATATGCTGATGGCCTGTCAATACCTATGAACCCTCGCAAACTCCATCATCATGCTTATGAACGGCATGAACCCTTTAAGGCTGCAAGACCAATCAATTTAACGAGCATGAACAACGGACTGACATGAGCAGCTATCAGATCATATTTATGGGGACGCCGGATTTTTCGGTTCCAACCTTGAAGGCCCTTCACGAAAACCAGCATAAAGTACTTGCGGTCGTTACTCAGCCAGACCGGCCAAAAGGGCGAGGACGTCGTCTTGTTCCATCTCCGGTCAAGGAGGTTGCCGGAACATTCGGCTATCCCGTGCTACAGCCACACAAGATTGAGGAACCCTGGTTTGTCGAAGAAATCATAGCTATGGACCCTGACCTCTTTGTTGTGGTTGCCTACGGACGAATCTTGCCAGGGTCCTTCTTGTCGATTCCCCGCCTTGGGGCGATCAACATCCATGCTTCACTTCTTCCCAAATATCGGGGGCCTGCACCCATCCAGTGGGCAATTATCGATGGAGAGCAGGAGACCGGCGTGACGACTATGTGGATGGATGAAGGAACGGACACAGGAGACATCCTGCTGAGCGACAAGGTTTCGATCATGCCAGACGATACCTCAGGGAGTCTTCACGGACGGCTGGCTGAGGTCGGGGCACAGCTTTTGATCGACACGTTGGAGAAACTCAAGACAGAGAATCTCTTGGGTACACCGCAAGACAAGTCGGTTGCCACTTACGCACCATTACTGAAGAAAAAAGATGGAAGCATAGACTGGACCAAGGATGCTATATCACTGGATGCCTTTATTCGAGGAATGAACCCTTGGCCGGGTGCCTTTACATTGCTCTCTGGCAAAAGACTCAGGGTATTGCAGGCGAAAAACCTTCAGGGTGCAACCAAAGAAAAGCCGGGTACCGTGTTGGAAGGATTCCCGGGGGACTTCAACGTGGCAACGGGCCTCGGCACATTGGCGCTGAAGGAGGTTCAGCTCGAATCTGCAAAGCGTCTCCCAACAAAAGAGTTTTTGAGAGGCTGCCCGGTGCCGCCTGGCACACGCCTTGGATAGTCATGCCATGGTAGCCATTTCCCGCCGTATCTCCTTGTCGGTTTTGGATGGTCTGGATGACTCAAATGCGTTTCCGGAACGTTTGCTTCACAAAGCCTTTGAACGGGAGCCACAGCTCATCAGGAAGGATCGGGCCCTTGCCACTGACCTGGTCTATGGTGTGCTTCGCTGGCGGAGCCGCCTTGACTGGGTGATCTCCCGACTCTCGAAGACTCCTTTCCACAAGATTGATGGGTCCGTCCTGAACATTATCCGGATAGGCCTCTATCAGATCCTTTTTCACTCCCGTATTCCTCCTTCTGCTGCAGTAAACGATTCGGTTGAAATGACTAAGGCCCTAGCACCCCTGTGGGTGGTTCGTTTTGTAAATGGTGTGATGCGATCTGCCGTGCGGAGAGCAAAAGAGATACCTATGCCGGATTATGCTGATGATCCGGTTCAGGCCATTGCCGTGAGAGAATCCCACCCTTTGTGGCTGGTCGAACGATGGGTGGACCGTCTAGGCGTGGAAGAGACAAAACAGCTCTGCATGGCAAACAATCGGATCCCTCCCCTGACTGTCCGGGCCAATACCCTCAAGGCCAGTCGGCAGGATCTGCGTGACTCACTAAAAGACCATGTTGAGCAAATAGTACAAACCAGGTTCGCTCCGGATGGGTTGTCAGTAAGGGGATTAAGGGATTCTATTGGCGACATTCCCTCATTCAAGGATGGCTGGTTTCAGGTCCAGGACGAGGCTGCTCAACTCATCACTCATCTGCTCGACCCAAAACCGGGTGAAAGAGTACTGGACGCGTGTGCTGGCTTAGGTGGCAAGACGGGCCACATTGCACAGCTTATGAAGGATAGCGGCCAGATCAAGGCTATGGAAAAGCAGTCTTGGAAATTGAACAAGCTGAAGACAACTCTGGCACGCCTTGGCATTTCCGCTGTCACGACGTGGCAACACGATCTGTCAGAGCCTGTTCCTGTTGATCAATCTGGCACTTTTGATCGGGTTTTGCTTGATGCTCCGTGCTCAGGTCTTGGTGTGATGCGGAGGAATCCGGACGCAAAATGGAAAAAGAGTGAGACGGATCTCACAAGACTTAGGACCGATCAGTTGCGTTTCCTTGACTGCCTTGCCCTCTTGGTCAAGCCGGGAGGACGTTTGGTCTACTGTGTATGTAGTCTGGAGCCCGAAGAAGGGGCCTATGTAGTGAAAGACTTTTTGAAGAATCAGGCTCAATTTGTTATAGATCGAGAACCTGTTGGTCTTTTTGATGTGGATGAACGTTTGGTGGACGGCTCGGGCTTTTTCAGAAGCTTACCTCATGAGCACGATATGGATGGATTCTTTGCAGTTCGTCTGAAAAGGACGATGACATGAGACGTCTCTTTAAGGTCGCGGCCCTGTTAAGCGCCTTTCTTGGAGTGGCAGGGATCAGCGGATTTCTCACTTTGAGGTTTATTATAAAAAGTGAAGATACAGTAGTGGTCCCGCAACTGGTTGGAAAAGAAGTAGTGTATGCCTTGGACATTCTGACTGATCTGGGACTCAATATCAAGGTGGACGGCTTCGAATATAGGTCTGACTTGCCAAAAAACCATGTCGCACACCAGGAGCCGGAACCTGGCAGTGAAATCAAGAAAGATCGTGATGTCCGCATCGTCGTTTCCAAGGGGCCTAAGAACCTGCTTGTGCCGAACCTTGTGGGTATGGATATCCGGCAGGCTTATATCATTATGGAGGAAAACGGCCTGTCTCAAGGTGTGGTGTCCCGCACCTTCAGCGATCGAGCTGCCGCAGATGAGCTCATTGCCCAGGCGCCGGCCCCCGGCGTAGTTGTCACGAGAGGTGATTCCATGGATCTGCTGGTTAGCCTTGGGAGACGGCCTGCGACTTATGAGATGCCTTATCTGCATGGCCTGGCTCTGGAAGATGCCATCCTCATCTTGGACCGTTCAAACCTTGGCCTTGGACACATACGATCTGTTCAAAGGAACGAGCTCCCGAAGGATGTGGTGGTTGAGCAGAACCCGCCATCCGGCTACAAGGTGGGTTCCGGAACCATGGTGCATCTGGCCGTGAACCGGACAGAAAAGGGTCCCATTCTTGATCAAGGGCTGAGTCTGTTTCATCATCGTGTGCAAGGGGGATTCTTGAAAAAGCATGTTCGGTTTCGCGTAAATGCCTTTGGCTTGTTCTATGATCTCTCAAATATTTTTGTGAGTCCCGGAGAACGCCTCTGGTTCTTAGCCCCTCCTGACCCCGAGACCACGGTCTTCTTATATGAGGATGGCGAACTTGTATTGGGTCGTTCTTTTTCTCAGGGGTCTCATACAGAGTTGTCCATGAACTTGAACTAGCTGAGAATTGATGTTAAGAAGTCCAAGTGCCTAACCTGGACAAGCCGGAACCAAAAAGTGCCTAGAGTTTGAAGTGCCTAGAGTGCCTAAAGCCCGCCCTGGTGCGACATGTATGCAGTAAAATGCAGTGCTCGAATATTTCAAAGTCGTGGTCTTGTAACTTCCGGCATTCCAAAATCAGGTCTGGGCCAGGGTTGAGGAATGCGCTTTCAGCGCAACTTGTTTTTAGATTAACCACGCCGAACCTGCCCGCCATTGCCATGTGTGCGGCATTGTAGCTACCCGGCAAATCAGGCGTTGGCAGGCGGGGGCGTGCACATTAACTTTAGCTCACTTTAGACATTTTAGGCACTTTAGCTCACTTATGATTGAGTGTAATACGAAATTTTCTGCCAGAAAAAGCACAAATTATAGAACCAAGGAATTGACCAGACTATCCATGTCTTCCTTGGTACTGGTTTCCGTCACGCACAAGAGGTAATGGTTGGAAAGCTCAGAATAATATGGAGCCAAACAGAGCCCTGCGACTATCTTCTTCTCCAAAAGACGCCTGTGGGTGGCCTCAAAGCCTGAAGGGAATTCCACAACGAATTCATTGAACGTCGGGCTGTCAAAACTTATGATACACCCGGCTTTTTTCAGTTCGGCTTTGAGGTACTCAGCCTTGTCATAGTTGAGACGGGCAAGTTCCCGTATCCCCGTTCCTCCCACAGAGGCCATATACATGGCAGCTGCCAGCGCGCAAAGGCTATTGTTGGTGCAGATGTTGGAGGTCGCTTTCTCCCGTCGAATATGCTGTTCCCTGGTGGCCAGGGTCAGAACAAATCCTCTTTTTCCGTCCAGGTCTTTGGTAAGGCCCACCAGGCGGCCGGGTAGGCTGCGCATGAGCTTCTTCCTGCTTCCAAGCATCCCGAGCCCCGGTCCGCCGAACGAACGAGGGATACCGAGACTCTGACCTTCTCCGGCCACGATATCGGCGCCTTG
>JBEQLC010000068.1:0-4168 GCA_040326175.1 Desulfobacteria bacterium
CAATCTCATACTAAGCGTCAAGAATGAAATCATCGGTGTCTGCGACCATATTCTGAAACGCCAGGTGGCTTCCGCACTGACGCCAGAGGCCATGAAAGAGCTGATCTTGAAGATCGTGAACGGATGGCAGGTGCATGAGAGCACACAGGGTCTCGAGATCCTTCTGAGCGAAGACGACCGTCAAAAGCTTGAGGAATCGCTTTATGGTTGGCTCCAAAAAGAATTGAGAGAAGGTCTCACGCTGAGGCCCATAGAGATCATTCAGGCAGGATTTCGCATTGGTGAAAGGGATGGCGACATGTATTATGACATTACGGACAAGGCCATTGCAGAAATTCTGAGCGAGTATCTTCATCCTCGCATTGCCAAGTTCCTGCACGAGATGACGGAAAAGCATGCGGACAGGATTTGATGGGAGCCTATTATTATTATATTGTTTCCAGCCTTTCCTTCTTAAGTCTTCAGCGAAAGCCTCCTTTATCTTATTCTGATTTCCTTGAACTTTGCTCACCCTGGCTTCGTAGGCGGGATCTCACGCAGCTTCACCTGGCAAAAATTGACATTGAAAATATTCCCCTAAATCATGTGACCAATGCTGTGCTCAAACGCTGGATTGCTTTTGAAAACACCCTTAGAAATGAACTCGTAAGAATTAGAGCCGATATCCTGCAGGTGCCAAAGGAATTGTATCTCCGCCTGGCGATGGGCTTGGATGCCAGTGCAATACCGGTCGTTCATCAAGTGCTTCAAGAAACTTCGCCCTATCGTATAGAAATAGACCTGGTACAAGTTCGGTGGGATTTCTTGACCCGTCATGAAGTAGGACACTATTTTGACTTAGCACTTCTTGTTATCTATGCCCTAAAGCTGCAACTGCTTGAACGCATGCAGCAGTTTGATGAAGAAAAGGGTAAGCAGGTCTTAAGGCTTATATACGAGCGCCGTCTGGATGAAAACTAACAACATCGGAACCATTACAGCAATAAGTGGTAGTCTGATCACGGTAGCGTTCACCCATGAAGTACGACAGAATGAAATTGCTCACGTTCTCATGGGTAGCAATCGTCTGAAGTCAGAAGTGATCCGGATCCAAGGCTCACACGCACAGCTCCAGGTCTATGAAGAGACGCGCGGGCTCAAGGTGGGAGATCAGGTAGCATTTTCCGGAGAACTTCTTTCGGTCAAACTAGGTCCTGGACTTCTGGGACAGGTTTATGATGGGCTGCAAAACCCTCTGCCAGCTGTTGCCGAGAAGTATGGATTTTTCATCCCCAGAGGAGTGTCCGTTCCTTCCCTCGATGCTGCAACGTGGACCTTTGAACCGCTGGTAACGGAGGGCGATATGGTGTCTGGAGGCCATTTCCTGGGATGGGTCCCCGAGGGAACCATCCAGCATCGCATTATGGTTCCGTTTCAAATAAACGGCAGATGTAGGGTCGTCTCTATTGTTAAGAAGGGATCCTACTCCATCTGGGAAACAGTTGCTGAAATAGAACGCCAAGACGGCAATGTTCATGCGGTCACCATGGCCAGAGATTGGCCTGTGAAAATACCCATAAGCGCTTACCGGGAACGCCTCATGCCCAAGGCCCCCCTGATCACACGGATCAGGTTTATCGACACCTTCTTGCCCATTGCCAAGGGTGGCGTCTACTGCATTCCTGGCCCATTTGGAGCTGGAAAGACGGTGCTCCAGCAGATTACGGCCCAGCATGCAGAGGTGGACGTTGTGATTATCGCTGCTTGTGGCGAGCGGGCAGGCGAGGTAGTTGATATCCTGAGAAGATTTCCCAGTATCGAAGACCCCAGGACCGGCCGCTCTCTCATGGAAAGAACCATCATCATCTGTAATACGAGCGCTATGCCGGTTGCAGCAAGAGAAGCTTCTGTTTATACGGCCATCACCATGGCAGAATACTATCGCCAGATGGGTCTAGACGTCCTCTTGTTGGCTGATTCCACTACGAGATGGGCTCAAGCCATGCGTGAGATATCAGGACGATTGGAAGAGATTCCCGGTGAAGAGGCCTATCCCGCCTATTTAGAGTCTAGGATCGCGAGTTTCTATGAAAGGGCTGGACTTGTGCGTCTTTATAACGGTCAAACCGGTTCTGTCACCATTGGCGGCACCGTGTCTCCAGCAGGCGGCACCTTTGACGAACCGGTTACCCAAGGAACGCTCAAAGTGGTTGGGGCGTTTCATGGGCTTTCTCGGGACCGGGCCAATGCGAGACGATTTCCCTCCGTCGATCCGCACGAGAGCTGGAGCAGATACCAGGGATTCATGAATGCAGACCAGGTGAATGTGGCTCGCTCAGTCCTTTTCAAGGGAAAAGAAATCGAACAGATGATGAAGGTTGTGGGGGAAGAGGGGACTTCTCTTGAGGACTTTGTCGATTATCTCAAGGCGGAGTTCCTGGATCATGTTTACCTTCAGCAAAACGCCTTCGATGAGGTGGATGGGGCAACCACCAGAGACCGCCAACGTCACGTCTTTGACTTTGTCACGGAAGTGTTAAGGTCGAAACTCTCGTTTTCTGAGAAAGGCCATGCCCTCAAATTCTTCCAGTCCTTAAGGCACGTATTCATCAGCTGGAATTATACGCCCTGGGAATCGGATGAATTCAAGGAAACAGAGATAAAGCTTCGCCGCATGCTTGACGAGGTAAAAGGCGATGAAGAAAGTCTATAGTCGCATTCGTAACATTATTGGTAACGTTATAACAGTGAAAGCGCGCAACGTTCACTACGAAGAACTGGCTGAGGTGTCAACAGCTCATGGCAAGTCCCTCGCTCAGGTCATTCAGCTCAAGGGAGACGAAGTGAGTCTACAGGTCTTTGCTGGAAGTCGAGGGATCTCGACAGGAGATGAGGTTCGTTTTTTTGGCCATCCCATGAAAGTCTCCTTTTCAGATCATCTTTTGGGCCGGATTTTCGACGGAAGTGGCCAGCCCAGAGACAGCGGCCCCTCGATTACGGAGAACATGATAGAGATTGGTGGGCCTGTCGTCAATCCGGCCAAGAGGATCATACCGCGTCGCATGATCCGAACAGGGATTCCTATGATAGATGTATTCAATTCACTTGTGGAATCCCAGAAGCTACCCATATTCTCTACGCCGGGTGAGCCTTATAATGAACTACTGGTCCGTATAGCGCTTCAGGCTCAAGTGGATGTCATCATTCTGGGCGGGATCGGGCTCAAATACGATGAATATCTCTTCTTCAAAGAAAGCCTCGAAGGGAGTGGAGCCCTGAGCCGGTCCATTTTCTTCATACACACGGCCTCTGATCCGGTGGTAGAAAGCCTCACAGTGCCAGATCTTTCCCTAACGGTGGCCGAGCAATTTGCCCTGCGCGGCCAGCGAACTCTGGTTCTCTTAACGGATATGACCAACTTCGCAGATGCACTCAAGGAGATATCCATCACCATGGAACAGGTTCCCTCTAACAGGGGTTATCCGGGCGATCTTTATACCCAGTTGGCAAGGCGGTATGAGAAGGCAGTCGATTTTGAGGACGCGGGGTCTGTGACTATTCTCTCCCTAACCATGCATGGAGACGACATCACGCATCCGATTCCCGACAACACTGGATACATCACGGAAGGCCAATTGTATTTACAGAACGGTCGTATTGATCCCTTTGGCTCATTGAGTCGCCTAAAGCAACTTGTGAACAAGGATACGAGGGAGGACCATCGCGATTTAATGGACAATATGATTCAGTTGTATGCTGCCTTCAAGGAAACGGAAGAAAAGCGTGCCATTGGCTTCAGATTAAATCCATGGGACGAAAAGCTTGTGCAATACGGCGAACTCTTCAAGTCGAAAATGATGGACCTCCGTGTCAATATCTCGCTGGAACAAGCGTTGGACCAAGGCTGGAAGATCTTAGCAGCCTGTTTCTCGCCAGAAGAGTTAGGCATACGAACCGAACTCACCCAGAAGTTTTGGCCTGCAAGTATTTGAAAGATGGCAAAGGTCAGATTGAACATTCAAGAGCTTAAACGGCAACAGGCGGACCTCAAGATGTACCGGCGGTTTTTGCCGACCCTTGTTTTAAAGAAGCTACTGATTCAGTTGGAGCTTAACCGGGCCAAACGGTCTTTGGAAGAAACCGTCAAACAGGAAAAGGACTTGATGGATTGGATTCATACCTGGGTCGC
>JBEQLC010000068.1:4178-8402 GCA_040326175.1 Desulfobacteria bacterium
ATTCGGTTCAAGAAAGCCGACTATGATTTATACACGACACCGCTGTGGGTGGACAAAGCCATGGAAGAGTTAAAGCGCGTCTTGACGATCAGGGCAGAGGTCCTAACCATCAGACAGCAAATCGAACGTCTTGAAAGCGAATGGCGTAGGACTATCAAGCGAGTTAATCTATTTGAGAAAATCAAAATCCCACAGACGGTTGAAAACATAAGGGTCATTCAGATTTTTCTAGCAGATCAGGAAGCGGCTGCTATTGTCCGAGGGAAGCTTGCCAAGATCAAAATCTCACATCGAGCCACTGGGCTTCAGCCTTAATGAGAAAGTGACGCCATGATTGTCAAGATGAAAAAGGTGACCATAGCGACTCTGGCTTCTGCGGTTCCCAGCACCTTGAATGCCCTGAGAGCCTGGGGGGCACTCCATGTGGTCCCTGTTCGCGAGCCTGTATCTAAGGAGACCGAAGATGTGAGAGGCAGAATAGGCCTCTTGGAAGGGGCCATGAATAGCCTTTCATCCAGGAAAGGAAAAGGAAAACCACCACCCATTGCGTCTGCTCGTGAAACCGCCCAACAGGTTTTGTCCATGCTGGATTCAAGAAGTCAATACCAAGACCGTTTGCAGTCTGTGCTTAAGGAGATCGATAGAGTGAAACCGTTGGGGGATTTCTCTCCGTCTGATTTTGAATACTTAAGACAAAATGGTCTGACAGCACGACTCTACAAATGCAACAGAAATGACTTGAATCAGATGAAGATCAGTGTGCCTTACGCTGTTGTTGGCGAAGAGGGTTCTTTAAGATACATCTTAACCGTCAGCGATGAAGATTATCTTCTTCCCTTTGAGGAGATCGCCATTCCCGAAAAGAGGCTTTCTGAAATGAAAATGGAAGCAGAGGGTATGAAGAAACACATAGAAGACCTCGAACGTCAGCTGGATCTCTATGTGGCCTATACAGCTTCTCTCAAAGAGGAGTCGTCATTGCTCAGGGAAGGGCTTGAATTCGCGGAGGTTGCTGCAGGCGCGGGCCAAGAAGGAGCGGTCTCATACATTCAGGGCTATTGTCCGGAGGACGATCTGGAGAGGTTGAGACGTGAGGCTGAGGGAATGGGGTGGGCTGTGACGGTTGAAGATCCCTCCACAGAAAGCGAGGTGCCGACCCTTATCAGGAACCCTTCCTGGATTCGCATTATCGAGCCGGTTTTCAGACTCATGGGAACAGTGCCAGGATACGAGGAATATGACGTAAGTTTATGGTTCCTTATCTCTCTGAGTGTTTTTTTTGCCATCCTCGTTGGCGATGGAGGGTATGGCGTCTTGGTCCTGCTCGGCACGTATTTAGCCAGGCGCAGGTTCAAGTTAGCGCACAAGGAGCCTTTTATCCTTTTCTATGTCTTCAGCGGCGCAACCATTTTATGGGGTCTCATAACAGGGAACTGGTTCGGCGTAGAGCACTTGGCAAGATTCCCCGTCTTAAACTGGTTTGTCCTGCCAGATCTTGACAGCTACTCGAGTAACCAGGACTTCATGATGCAGTTCTGCCTTGCGTTGGGTGCTGCTCATTTGACTGTGGCACACATTTTAAGATGCCTTCGATCTCTTAACTCCCTTCGCATGTTGGGTGAAATCGGGTGGATTCTTGTTCTGTGGTTTCTCTATTTTTTGGCCGGGCATCTCGTTTTAGGAAGATCCATTCCAAGTTTTGCCACTTACTTGGTCATTTTGGGCCTTTTGCTTGTGGCCCTCTTTTCAAACCCCACCAAGAGCATTATCAGATCGTTGCTTCTGGGATTGGCTGATCTGCCACTTAACATCGTCAGATCCTTCTCCGACTTGGTCTCCTATCTCAGGCTCTTTGCTGTTGGCTATGCCACGCTGATTGTTGCCATTACTTTCAACAAAATGGCCCATGACCTTGGATGGTCAAGTCTCTTGAACGGGATTGTGGCTACATCTATCCTTATATTGGGACATGCCATGAACATTGTTATGGCTGCCCTGGGTGTTCTTGTTCATGGCATCCGCTTAAATATGCTGGAATTTTCGACCCACATGGGAATGAACTGGTCCGGTCAGATGTATAGACCGTTTAGGAAACGGGCTGGAGAGCATATCCGCCAATAGGCTAGGATGAGCCAAGATGAGGCTGGTTCAGAAAGTGGAAAGGAGGACCGTAAGATGATAGAAGGCTTTGGAGATGTGGGTTTTTCTTTAGTTCTTGCGGCAATTGGATCTGCATTGGGAACTGGTACCGCAGGCATGGCCGCTCTTGGGGCCTGGAAAAAGTGTTTTGCCCAGAACAAGCCCGCGCCATTTATCTTGATCGCCTTTGTTGGGGCGCCATTAACGCAAACGATCTATGGGATGATTCTACGCAACGCCATCCAAGCAGCAAACATGCCGCCAGAATCCTATGTGTGGCAGATCATTTATGGGGCCTTGGGAGGTTTGGCCATGGGAATGTCTGCATGGATGCAGGGCAAGGCGGCCGCTGGTGCTGCGGATGCATTCGCAGAGACAGGGAAGGGCTTTGGCAATTACATTATGGTCCTGGGAATAATCGAGACGGTGGCTCTTTTTGTGATGGTTTTCCTGATCACTGCTCTGCCAAAGGGGTAAGAGTGGCTGGATAGCACGTTCGGGCCGATGACTACCAGCGGTGATAAGGCGGTCTTTGCACAACTGTTCATCAGGATTTGTTGGCAAGGAGGCTAGAGTGCGTGATATAAAACCACGCTACTTTTGCTGCTCGGAAATTGACGAGATCGTCACCTTAATTGAACACACGAGAAATGATTCCGGGTTTGAAGTTGTTCGCGGAGTGTTACACTGCTCGCATCAAGATCTTTGTAGCGAAAGAAGAATGGAACAAGGTGAACAACGCCTTCCCAGGACGCGATGCCCCTATTGCCTTGAAGGGTCACCGGACAAGTAAATCTTCGTGTAGCATGAAGGATTAAGATTTAGGCCATTCATTGTGTTTCAGGAGTTCGCCCCAATTCTTATGTCCCCTGCCTCCTCGCAAGCCCAGCGACATCGCCGATTATCGAAGCTGATCCGAACCGTCTTCGCAGAGTCTTTGCTAATCTATTGAACAATGCCATGAAGTTTTCAAAGGATGAAGGCACGATCACCATTGCCACCCAAGAAACTGAGAAAGAGGTCATAGTCAAGGTCATAGACCAGGTAGTTGGTATATACGCCAAATAAATACCATATATTTTTGAACCCTTTCATCGCGTGGAGGACAGAGGGGAAAAAGGAGGCTTCGGTCTGGGATTGGCTATAGTGAAAGCCATAGTGAAAGGTCACGGTGGGCGTATCCTTGTGGAGAGTGAACCGGGAAAAGGATCCGCTTTCTCTGTTGTGTTACCCAAGGTCAGGAAGTAGGATAATTAGAAATGAGAAAACCTCACTGATTCGAGTAGGAGACAAGTATGGAAATCAAGCGAATCTTATGCCCTACAGACTTT
Organism: Desulfobacteria bacterium; assembly: GCA_040326175.1. Classification (GTDB taxonomy): domain Bacteria; phylum Desulfobacterota; class Desulfobacteria; order Desulfobacterales. The sequence goes on from JBEQLC010000068.1 coordinate 7,649, forward strand.
TCGGCGACTGCTCAAAAGGCGCTCGAGTACGCTGTCTTCCTGGCCTCCTCACACAATGCAGAGTTGCTGCTGCTGCACGTAGTAGATCATCTTCACGGTTTTGATAACTATCTGATTCTTTCTCTGACACCACATGAAGTTGCTGAACGAATGGAAAAGCACGCAAAAGAAAATCTAAGTGACGTGACGAATCAGATCAAAGAGACTGTGAAAATCGAAAAGGCTGTCAGACATGGTAAAACATCTGTCCAAATCATAGAAATGGCAAGAGAGGTGAAGGCTGACCTCATCGTTATGGGAAGCCACGGAAGAACTGGTGTTTCCCACGTAATTATTGGCAGTGTCGCCGAGGCGGTTGTCCGTCACGCGTACTGCCCAGTCTTAGTCGTCAGAGATATAGATCAGTAGCTGTGTACGCACTTTGTAACTTAGTGGGCGCCTAACCAGGAGCGGGGTTCCACCGATTTGGTCAGAAGTATAGGTTACTGCCTCACGTATCAGGCCAAATTTACGATAATGCCATATAAGGTCCTAAAATGAAAAGCGAAAAACTCACGATTTGGCATGCATATCTAGAATTTGGAGAAATGCCAAATAAAGGATTTTCCCAAAGCTGGAGGCAGGAACAATCATAAAAAAAACGTATGCCAAGCTTTTGCCCAGCATACGTTTCTATGTAAAGGGGGATTAGTGAACTTCTATCTTTTTTGGCGTAACCGCTTCAGATCTCGGGAGCACAATCTTCAGCACTCCG
>JBEQLC010000069.1:0-8399 GCA_040326175.1 Desulfobacteria bacterium
CTTCCCGTCATAGTTATACAGATCGACTGGCTCCAGGGGGACACCTCCTGTGGCCACAATGACAGCCCCCACTTTGTCGGTGTGAGACTCATCACCACAGGAGAATCTCACGGTGTAGTTGCCTACATAACCTGTTACTTCTTCGAGGACGGCGGAAGTAAAAGGTCGAATGTGGGCGTTATTGTTGATAGCTTCTACTTTTTCGCTGATCAATTCAGTAGCAGACACATCGGTTGGAGCGACTTTGTGAAGGTGGCGCAAGAGACCACCCATCTCGGCGTCCTTCTCAAGGAGAACAACCCCGAAGCCCTGATTGGCCAAAGCCAAGGCTGACGTCATACCGGCAATCCCTGCCCCGATAACCAGGGCCTTGGGTTCGACTTTGGACCGAAACTTGTCAATAGGCAGCAAAAATGAAGACTTGGCGACCGCCATACGGATAAGGTCCCGGGCTTTGGCCTGCGCAGCTTCTCTCTCGTGCCGGTGCACCCAAGAGCAGTGCTCCCGAATATTGACCATCTCAAAGAAATAAGGATTAATACCTGCCTCTTCACAAGCAGCACGAAATATAGGCTCATGTGTGCGAGGCGTACAGGCGGCCACGACTACCCGATTCAGCCCATGCTCCTTGATGGCATTCTTGATTTCTGACGTGCCCGTTTCTGCACAGGTGAATAGATTCGCTTGTACTGTGACAACATCCGGCAAGATTTCGGCATATTCACACAGATCCTCAATGTCCAAAACCCCGGCGATGTTGATGCCACAATGACAGACAAAGACCCCTGTTCTTAGCTCAGTACCCACAGTACTTCTCCAAACGCTTGCAGTTATCCGTGCCCGATTTCAAAATCCCTTGATGAGCCCCCTCACCGTTTGGGCAGCTGTCGAAGCCGCCGCACTCGCCAAGGAGACAGATGACGGGATATCCATCGGCCCCTCGGCACAACCGCATACAAAGACACCATTCACAGACGTATTGGCCGGATGGTTTGGATCAGTTTTGACGAATCCGGCCTCGTTCAAATCAAAACCGATCAAACTTGCCAGATCTTCCATGCCTTTGCTGGGCACGCATGCCGTTGCCAACACAACTAGATCGAAGGGGTGCTGTTCTACCTTCCGCGTGTCCACATCCTCGTACCAGACAGCGGGTTTGTCATCGTCACCCAAGGTTACCTCGGCGACGCGGTCCCGAACGAATTTGATGCCATACTCTGACGCTCCCCTCAGGCAATACTCGTGAAACCCTTTTCCATAAGCCCTCATGTCTGTGAAGAAGATCGTAGAGTTGAGCTCTGATCCGTGTTCTGTGGCAACGATGGCCTCCTTGACCGAGTGCATACAACCATAGCTGCAACAATGGGCGTTGTACCTGAGGTCCCGAGAACCGATACATTGAAGAAAGGCAATGTCTCTGAATTCTTCGAGCGATGCCGCTTTCACTTCCAAGGCGGCAAGTCTCGTACTCATCTTTTCCAGGCTCTTACGGGTTTCGTCCGTGGATTCTCCTTTTTTCTCAAGGCTCTTTAGCCGTGACTTGGCCTTCTTGATCTCCTTTTCCAGCTTTCTGATGTCGGCTTTAGCCTTCAGACTGGATGGCCGTTCCAAGTGTCCGCCCGTGGGACCGCTTGCATTCAATAGACGCTCAAACTCCATGGCCGTGATCACATCCGGGATCGTCCCATATCCATATGGCGTGATCTCCGACGGATCGAACACGTCAAAGCCCGTGGCCACGATCATGGCCCCCACGTTAAGCTCAAAAAACGTGTCCTCCTGTTCGTAGTTAACGGCTTTGGCTTCGCAGATCTTGGCACAAATATTACATTTCTTGCCCTGAAAAACCCGGCAGGCGCCGGGATCAATCGTGTAGACGGAAGGAATGCCCTGAGGGAAGTATTTGTAGATCGCGCTCCTTGCATTCATATTCATATTGAATTGGTCCGGAACCGCCACCGGACATTTTTCGGCACACAGACCACACGCCGTGCATCTGTCTTCTTCGACATAGCGAGCCTTCTTCCTTATCTTGACTGTGAAGTTGCCCGCTTCTCCGCTTACGCTTTCGACTTCGGCATAGGTCAGCAAGTGGGTGTTCGGATGTCGCTCTACATCGAAAAGCTTAGGTCCCATGATGCAGATGGAGCAGTCGTTCGTCGGAAAGGTCTTATCGAGTTGCGCCATCTTTCCGCCAATACTCGGCATACGCTCCACCAGATAGACCGTGATACCTTGCTCTGCCAGGTCGAGGCTTGCCTGTATTCCTGCAATCCCACCACCAATGACTAGGACATCTTTACTCATGTGCGTCCACCTCTTAAAAACACAGGAGCCTTGCCCCAATTGGAACATTGGAATGATGGAATGCCGGTTTTCCAATCTTCCATCATTCCGTTTGGACGGTATAGTCTGTAAGCGACAAAACAGCTGTAATCTTCCTCAATCACAGAACATCCCCAACGGTCACACATCCATGGCCGAAGCCATCAACTGAGTCAAATCCTTGACTTCCAACCCCATCTCTGTTGAAGACAAAGCGCAAGAAAAATGAATGTTGCACTTAGGACACGCGGTAATCAACGTGTCTGCTCCCGTGGCCTCGGCCTCCTTCAACCTGTCCATCTGCATTTGCTTGGAGTAACTTGAACAATTGGCCCAGCAACTGATCCCGCAACAAACTGCGTTTTCTCGGTTTCGTTCCATTTCCACCAGCTCCATGCCGGGTATGCTGGAAATGATTTCCCGAGGCGCCTCGTAGATGCCGGCCATTCTTCCAAGCCTGCAGGGATCATGATACGTTGCCTTGTGCTCCAGCGGAGACATCTGAAAGGCCCCCTCCTGTATCTGGTCGTGAACCAGATCATAAAAATGAACGGCTTCGAGTCCCATGTCCCCGCAGTAAAGGGGGTAATAGCTCTTGAAGGTGAGGTAGCCTTCCGGGCATCCAAAGATGACTTTCTTGCAGCCCAGGCGTTTTATTAGTTCAACATTGTGTGACGCGAGTTCTTTGAACAGCTCTACGTTGCCGCTCCACAACATGTCATGACCACAACAACGTTCCTCATCGCTGACCACCGGTTCGATCCCGAGCTTGTTGAGCATCTTCAGCATGTCACTTGCGGAACGAAGGGAAGAGACGCCCATATCCCTGAAAAGAACGTCGAAATAGGGAAGGCATCCCACAAATAGATAGTACTCGCCCTCTTCCCGTATGGTGCCAGCCTCTCGGGCCCACGCTGTTCTGTTCTGGGGCACGCCCCCCCTTTGCATTTGAACAATGGTCTGCAATATCTCATCGTGGGCAAACGTCGGTTTTTTCCCCGTGCTGAAGGCCTCTTCTCGTAACGCCCTGACAAATTCCAGGTAGTCCACCTTTGAAGGACACCTTTGGAGGCAAAGACCGCAGGCGAGACATGACCACATGTCCTGGTCTTCCAAGATGTCATCCTCAAGACCCAGGTCAGAGCTAAGAACGTATTTTGCCACCATCTGTTGAGGTGAGAACCCCGGAAGCACGCGGGAGACAGGGCAGCTCCCGGTGCACACCCCACAGTCCTGACAAAAAGAGACCTTGGTTTTTTCAATCAGATCCTGAATACTCATGCTGCTATGGCCTGTCTCCTGAGAGGATTCGGCCCCAGTGTGCTGATCCTCTCCATCGTTTCATCCATCCATCCAGCCTCGAAGAGTCCTTCCTTCGGCATGGTGTATATGATCAAACGCTCCCCGCCGTAGCCGAGAAGGTCCAATATTTCCCTGACTGCCTCACATCGCTTTTCTACCAAGGGCCACGCTCCGGGAAACCTGTTGTTTTCGGGCGGGGCCTTACCTATTAAGACGGCGTCGGCTCCGAGCTGAAATAGTTGCATCATATCGGAAAGACTGACCCGTTCGAGGCCAAAAACCGGCACCTGAACGATCTGCGGAAATGCCTGACCAAGGGCATCCAGATCGCCTTGGTTGAAATTGCCGTACTGAGAAAACAGGCCCACGATAAAGGGGTCGGTAATCCGCGAATCTCCAACGATCTTTTGAACCTCCGAAACCACCCATCTGTGAGGATAGAAGCGTGCGTTAACAGCCTGAACCGGGCATTCAGCCACGCAAGTCCCGCAGGCTTGACACTGAAAGAGGTCAAGGTCTAATCTCCCATCCGGATCCATAGACGGAATCTCCAGAGGACAAGCCTCGACACACGTACCACACCCGATGCATCGCTCCTCATCCACGGTTGCTCCCAGGTTACAGTGCAGGCAACGTTGTGCCTCCAGGATCGCCTGCTCTCCCGTCAACCCCAAGGCCACTTCATCGAAGGCGGCAAGCCTGTCGTCCAGGGACAGGGTCTGGATGAGGCATCTTGGCGATACTGGCGTTTTTTCAACAATACCCTCAGGAAGTTCTTGTGCCTCAATCTCTTTTGCCGGTTTGGCCTCTTGCAGGGCTTCGCCTCTCAAATAGAGATCGATGGAGATGGCAGCTCGTTTGCCTGCGGCAATGGCTTTCACTGCGGTGGCAGGACCAGTGACTGCATCACCTCCGGCAAAAACGCCGGCCCGGGTGGTCACCAAAGAGGAATCCTCTACATGGATCCGATTTCCCCTTTCCGCCACCTCAAGTTCCTCGCCGACCGAGGACGATTCAGGCGCCTGGCCGATTGCAGCAATGACCATATCCACATCGATGCTGAATTCAGATCCCTCCACAGGCTTTGGCCGTCTTCGACCGTCGGCATCAGGCTCGCCTAACTCGTTCTTGATACACTTCAGGCCCGACACCTTCCCGTCTTTGCCCAAGATCTCAAGGGGAGATGTCAAGTATGATATCCGAACCCCTTCCTCGGAGGCGTCTTCGATCTCTTCCCCGGCCGCCGGCATCTCATCTGAAGTCCGTCTATAGACCATATGGACTTCTTTTGCGCCCAGCCGACGAGCAGAACGGGCCGAGTCTACTGCTGTATTGCCCCCTCCGATGATCGCCACTTTCTCTCCCACTTCGGGACTCTCGCCCTGGTTGACTTGTCGCAAGAAAGAAACGGCTGAAACGACTCCTGCCAATTCGTCTTCACCAGGAATTCCAAGCTTCCGATCTTTATGAGCACCAATGGCTAAAAAGACAGCCTTGTATCCTTGTTCAAAAAGCTCTGCCAACTTGATATCTTCTCCGAGTCGCACCCCGGTCTTGGCTTCAATACCCAGGTCAAGAATTGCCTGGATCTCTTCATCCAGGACATCCTTTGGAAGCCGATAGGGCGGCACACCGACCCTCAACATCCCTCCCAAAATCGGTAAGGCCTCAAAGATCATCACATCATGTCCAAGTAACGCCAGATCATGAGCAGCTGCCAGCCCCGCGGGTCCTGAGCCGACCACCGCAACCTTGTGCCCGGTCGGTTTGGCCGGGGGAGTCCCCTTGTACTGGTCCTTCCACGGGCCATCACAGGCAAAGCGCTTCAGGGTGGCAATGGCAATGGGTTCCTCCACCTGCCCCCGCTTGCAGGCTGCCTCGCATGGGTGCGTGCAAATACGGCCGCACACGCTGGGCAGAGGATTCAGCTTCCTTATCGAAGCAAAGGCTTCTTCAAATCTTCTTTCTGCAATGAGCTGAACATATTCCCGCGCGTCGGTCAGGATAGGACATGCCGCCTTGCAGGGCGGATCGTCATTTTGCTTTATGTGGGTCGTGTTATCTTGCATTTGACTGTTTCTATCCGGCAATTATCACGCTATAATCAAGAGACTATCCTTTCCCGGGGAGTGACACGATGAAGGTCGTTCCATTTCCTACTTCGCTTTCCACGTGGACTGCACCACCGTGTGCCTCGACGATCCCCTTCACAATAGACAAACCCAGCCCTGAGCCTGATATTCTCCTGGTCTGTTCGGTCTTGATCCGATAGAATTTCTCAAAAATCTGTTCAATATCCTCTTCTGAAATCCCTATGCCGGTATCGACCACCATCAGTCGTATGCCCTTGCCCTCTTTGTTCAAAGAGACTTTAACCTTTCCGCCTTTGGGGGTGTACTTGATCGCATTGCTGATCAGGTTGACAAAGATCGCCTCCACACCCCCCCTGTCGCCACTAAACGACGGCAATTCTTCCGCGATTTCAGGTGTTAATTCAATGCCCTTCTCGTCAGCCGACAGGCGCATGAGCTCAACCGTATGCTGAAGGACTTCCGCCAAATTCAGGGCTTCGATCTTCTGGATCGACTTGCCCTCTTTGAGACGGCGGTAATCCAGAATGTCATTGACCAGGGTAATCATTCCCTTAGTCTTTTCCTTTGCTTTGCCGAGCATATCCGTCTGCTTGGGGGAGAGTTCTCCGGCCAGTCCGTCAAGGATCACGGAGATCTGCATCAGCAGGGAACTGAGAGGCGACTTGAGTTCGTGGGAGACCATGGAGAGAAAATCGGCTCTTAGGTGATCCATGGCATCAACCCTCGTAACATCGTGAAACAGGGCCACGGCACCGATGACGGCCCCGGCCTTGTTCTTCACAGGATCCACGTGAACTCGAACGGTCTTGTCCCTGGTCTTGATCACGGGTTCTTCACCCGCCATCAACTTGGCAAGGTCACCGTCTGATTTCATGGCCCGGATGAAGAACGATAGCAGTTCATCCGATTCCAGCAACACAGAAACAGGACGGCCGATTGCCTTTTCCTCGTTCAGGTTGAACAGACGGGAGGCCGTGTCGTTGAGCAGCACGACGTTTGTTTGCCAATCGGTCACCAAAAGGGCATCCGTGAAGCTGTTGAGCACGGACAGGAGCGTCTGTCCATCCTGGTGCACTCTTGACAGGGCCGCCTGTCTTTGCTGCGTGAGGATATCCAGCTGATGTCTGAGCCTGAAGGCCTCAATGGCCCTGTTCATCTTTGTCCAGAACCGATCAGTCGTAAAACTCTTGCGGATGCAGTCATACGCCCCGGCGTGCATGGCCTCTATGGCTTCCTCACCGCAGTTGGCGGACATGGTCATGATGAGGATTTCACTCCTGGCTTTCTGGAGGGTCTCAATGAGCGTAATACCGCCCCATCCGGGAAGCTCCAGGGAAAGAAGCATGATATCTACGTCTCCCGGTTGCTTCTGGATGATGTCCAGGGCTTCTTCAACAGACTCTGCCGTGCGAACTCTGTGTCCCTCGTCCAGGAGAAGTTCCCGGCACTTTTGCATAATAGTGATGTCATTTTCCACCACTAGTATGTTTATGCTCGGCGTGACCAACATATTCCGGCTAATCCTTGTCTAGCAACTCCTCCACCCGTTTGACAAGCTCCGTCGATTCGACCGGTTTGGCGATATAATCGTCTGCCTCGGTCATCAGGCCCATATGCTGCGTATAATGCGTTTGAAACATCTCCCGGTCCACGGCCGTGAGAAGAATGGTCGGAATCTCTTTCAACGCCGGGTCTGCCTTGAGGACAACACAGACGTCGTATCCGTTCATCTCGGGCATCATCACATCAAGGATTACCAGGTCGGGCTGTTCATCCCGAATCTTCTCGAGGCCTTCTCTGCCGTCATAGGCCAGAACAACCTCGAAGTCCTTGCTCTCCAAAAGAAGCTTTGTCGCCTCACAGAAATCGACATCGTCGTCTACCAATACTACCTTTTTCATGGCTTCACCTATGATTCCGTATTATGTCTTGCCAATTCTACTCATGATTTTTCCGACCCTCTCCAACAGGACACTGCTTTCAATCGGTTTCTCCACGTAATCGTCCACATCCAGTTGCACGCCGGTTTCCAGTTCATATCGCCGCTGGCTGACCCCCTCCTGAATTGAGCTGAGTATGATGATCGGCATGTTGCCATATTTGGCGTATCGAGGATCTTTGAGGGTCTTGCACACTTCAAAACCGTCCATTTTAGGCATGAGGAGATCGAGGATGAGCAAGTCGGGCTGCTCTTCTTTCAGCTTTGCCAAACACCGCTCACCATCCTCGGCCGTGACGACCGTATATCCGCCGGACTCCAATATCATCTGCAAAGCATCGCGCATGTCCGGGTCATCATCTACCACCATGATCTTGGCATTTGTTTCCACGCTGCATCCCCCCTTTTTGTGTCCTTAGAGACTATTCATTGCTTATCTGTAAGAACTTGGCTTGCTCCGCTCACAATTGGAGTATTGGAGTGCTGGGGTCCAGTGCTCCATCACTCCACTGCCAAAGCACTACACCACCGGTCTGGGCATCAGGCCCGCTTCCTCGACAATGCGGGGAACGATATCCTCCCAGGCCACCGCCATGACATGAACGCCATGTACGCCCTCAACCTCCGTGAGCTGCTCAATGGCCTCAACGCATATCTTCACGCCCTCTTCCTTGGGATCTTTGGAATCGGCCATCCGGTCAACAAGCGCCTTGGGAACACTCAAACCCGGAACATTGTTG